>RFSP01000083.1 GCA_009923895.1 Betaproteobacteria bacterium
GTGAAGTGCCCGGAACGCCTCCAGTGAAACGTCGGATGTACCCGACCAAACAAATGGCGGTGGCCGAGATGCGGATCAAGCTGGAGCAGACCCGCGCGTTGTTTTTGCAAAACGCACGGGATGCGCGTGTGGACCCCGACCGCGACACCCGCATGCGTTTGTTGGCAGCGCATTACACGATCATGGAAAACGCCAACGATTTGGCGCGATTGGCCATTCGCACCTGTGGTGGCCAGTCCATGCTCAAGAGCTTGCCGCTGGAGCGAATCTATCGAGATTCGCGTTGCGGGTCGCTGATGCTGCCCTGGACGGCCGAAATATGTGTCGACCGACTCGGCCGAGAGTGCCTGTACGAGTCGGGGGAGCGCGACGAGGTGATCGAGCCGTGATCGACATCGGTGCTGCCGAGGTCCACCAAGAAGCAGCGCGCCAGTTCAGTCGGCTCGCTGACCTGGGGGTCCAGGCAGGCCATTCGGTGGGTTGGTTGGGGCTGAACGGCTTGGAAGGTCTGGGGCTGCTCCAGGCTTGCCGCCAGCACGGTGCGCGCTTTGTGCCATTGAATTGGCGCTTGTCGCCCATTGAGCTTGCAGACATTGCGCAGCATGCCGGCTTGCAGCATTTGCTGCACGATGGTCCGATGAACGCCCTGGCAGAAAAGGTCAAGTCCTTGGTGGGTCTGCCTCAGCCTTTGGCGCCGGGGCATGAAGAAGGCGATTGGATGGTCGTCTACACCTCCGGCACCACGGGTCGCCCCAAAGGGGCTGTTCACACCGTGGAGGGCATGACCGCCAACATGGAGGCGGCCATTGAGGCGCAGGCGTTCAGCGCCGACACGCGCACTTTGGCGGTCTTGCCGATGTTCCACGTGGGAGGGCTGTGTATTCAGGTCTTGCCCACGCTGGCCGCCGGTGGCCGCGTTTTGCTGCACGAACGCTTCGATCCCCCAGCCTGGCTGCGTGACGTGGCCCATTGGCGCCCCACCACCAGCCTGCTGGTTCCCGCCACGATGCAGGCTTTGCTCGACCATCCTGAGTGGGCTCGTGCGGATTTGAGCGCTTTACAGTTTGTCAATTGCGGCTCTTCGGTGGTGCCGCGTGCTTTGATCGATGCTTTCTTCGCAAGGGGTGTCCCGGTCACGCAGGTCTATGGCTCCACAGAGACCGGTCCGGTGTCCATCGTCTTGCCGCTCCAAGAAGCGTCTCAAGCCAGAGGCAAGGTGGGGCGTCCCGCGCGCCAGGTGCAAGTGCAGTTGGTCAAGGCCGACGGCCACCTGGCTCTGCCGGGCGAGGTGGGGGAGATCTGGCTTCGCGCCCCCAATCTGATGCGCTGCTACCACCGAGAAGGAGATTCTTCTTCCTTCAAAGACGGATGGTTTTGCTCAGGCGACTTGGCGTGGCAGGATTCGCAAGGACATTTTGAGGTCGTGGGCCGCTGCAAGGACATGATCATCTCAGGCGGAGAGAATATTTATCCTGCTGAAATTGAGAATTGTCTGGTTGGATTTCCGCAAATCAAGGAATGCGCCGTGCTCGCGATGCCCGATCGAAAGTGGGGTGAAATTCCTGTGTTGGTGGTGGTCACCCCCACGGGTCTGCCCATGGACGAGGGGGCCATCCGGTCGCGCTTGGACGTCCACCTGGCGCGGTTCAAACACCCCAGACGCATTGTTCAGGTGGACGCCCTGCCCAGAACGGCCCTCGGGAAAGTTCAAAAAGAAGTTTTGTTGACTCGGATTTCAGTCGCTTAGGGTCGCCCGAGAGCGCAGACCTTGAAAGGCTCGCAGGCCGCCCCAAATACCCTGAAGGAAGCGAGGACAAAACCATGCGCCTGGACAAACTCACCACGGCATTTCAACAAGCGCTCAATGAGGCCAGTTCGTTGGCGGTGGCACGCGACAACCCCTATGTGGAGCCGGCGCATTTGCTGCTTGCCATGCTGGACATGCCGGAGGGGCCTCGAGCGCTTCTCGAGCGCTCTGGCGCCAACGGCTCGGCCCTGAAAACCGCCATGGAAACGCTGGTGGCGGGGTTCCCCAGTGTGCAGGGAGGGGGCCAAACCCAGGCTGGCCGAGAGTTGGTGCAATTACTCCAGGCTTGCGAGAAGGAAGCCACCAAGCGGGGGGACCAGTTCATTGCCAGCGAAATGTTTTTGCTCGCTTTGGCCGACAGCAAGACCGACATCGGTGGGGTGGTGCGCGGTCATGGCTTGCTGCGCAAGAATCTGGAAGCGGCCATTGAGGCCGTACGAGGAGGGCAGACCGTGGATTCCGCCGAGTCTGAAGGGCAACGTGAAGCGCTGAAAAAGTACACCTTGGACCTGACGGAGCGTGCCAGACAAGGCAAGCTCGACCCGGTCATCGGACGCGACGATGAAATCCGACGCGCCATTCAAGTGTTGCAGCGTCGCAGCAAGAACAACCCGGTCCTGATTGGCGAGCCCGGGGTGGGCAAGACCGCCATTGTCGAAGGCCTGGCGCAACGCATCGTCAATGGCGAGGTGCCAGACACGCTGCGCGAAAAACGCGTGTTGGTGCTGGACATGGCGGGCTTGTTGGCCGGTGCCAAGTACCGTGGCGAGTTTGAGGAGCGCCTCAAAGCCGTGCTCAAAGAGGTCTCCCAAGACGAAGGGCGCATCATTCTGTTCATTGATGAATTGCACACCATGGTGGGTGCGGGCAAGGCCGAAGGCGCCATTGATGCCGGGAACATGCTCAAGCCGGCACTGGCCCGCGGTGAGTTGCATTGCATCGGGGCGACCACCCTCGATGAGTACCGCAAATACGTCGAGAAAGATGCTGCGCTGGAGCGACGCTTCCAGAAAGTGCTGGTGGACGAACCCAGTGTGGAGGCCACCATCGCCATCTTGCGGGGACTTCAGGAGAAATACGAAGTCCACCACGGCGTGGAGATCACCGACCCGGCCATCGTGGCAGCTGCCGAGTTGAGCCACCGCTACATCACCGACCGCTTCTTGCCCGACAAGGCCATTGATCTGATCGACGAGGCGGCGGCCAAGATCAAGATTGAAATCGATTCCAAGCCGGAGGCCATGGACAAACTCGATCGGCGATTGATTCAGCTCAAGATCGAGCGAGAGGCCGTCCGCAAGGAGAAGGATGAGGCCTCCCAAAGACGTCTCCAACTCATCGAGCAGGAGATTCAAAAACTCGGCCGAGAGTACGCCGACTTGGAAGAAATTTGGAAGGCCGAGAAGGCGGTGGCGCAGGGCTCTGCCCAATTGAAAGAAGAGATAGACCGCTTGCGATTCCAAATTGAAGAGCTCAAGCGCAAAGGCGACTTCAACAAAGTGGCCGAATTGCAATATGGCAGGCTGCCTGAGATAGAGAAAAAACTCAAAGAGGCCCAAGCCCGAGAAACCGGCAAATCAAAAGACGGGCAAAGCACCCCCACGCTGTTGCGAACCATGGTGGGTGCCGAAGAGATTGCCGAGGTGGTCTCACGTGCCACCGGAATTCCAGTGTCCAAGCTGATGCAGGGCGAACGGGACAAATTGCTCCAAATGGAGGCCAAGCTGCACCAGCGTGTGGTCGGCCAGGATGCGGCGATCACGGCGGTCGCTGACGCCATTCGGCGCTCCCGTGCGGGCTTGTCCGATCCCCACAGGCCCTTGGGCTCCTTCCTCTTCTTGGGACCCACGGGCGTGGGGAAAACCGAACTGTGCAAGGCGCTTGCTGCCTTCTTGTTCGACAGTGACGAGATGATGGTGCGCATCGACATGAGCGAGTTCATGGAGAAGCACTCGGTCAGCCGCCTGATCGGCGCGCCTCCTGGCTATGTGGGCTACGAAGAGGGCGGAACTTTGACCGAGGCGGTGCGGCGCAAGCCCTACAGCGTCATCTTGCTTGACGAGGTCGAAAAGGCCCATCCCGATGTCTTCAATGTGCTGCTCCAGGTGTTGGACGATGGCCGATTGACCGACGGGCAGGGTCGCACGGTCGACTTCAAGAACGCTGTCATCGTCATGACCAGCAATCTCGGGTCGCACCTGATCATGCAAATGGCGGGGCAAGATGCCGGCTTGATTCGTGAGGCGGTATGGACCGAGGTGAAGCAGCATTTCCGGCCGGAGTTTCTCAACCGAATCGATGAGTCGGTGGTGTTTCATGCGCTGGATGCCGCACACATTGAGAACATCGCGCGCATTCAACTCCAAGTCTTGGCCGCGAGAATTCAAAAGATGGACATGCAGTTGGAGGTGACGCCCGCTGCATTGGCGGAGCTCGCTAAAGTGGGCTTTGACCCTGTCTTTGGTGCGCGCCCCCTCAAGAGAGCCATTCAACAGCGCATCGAGAATCCGGTGTCCAAGCTGATTTTGCAAGGGCGCTTCGGCCCCAAGGATGTGATTCCTGTCGATTGGACCCAAGGCGAGTTCACCTTCGAGCGCATGGTGCACTGACGCTTGAGTGCCGACCCGTAGAATCTCCCGATGAATTCAGATATCAAGGGGCCCTCGCACGGGCGGGTGGTGATCATCGGGGCCGGTCTCGCCGGTTTGACCGTCGCGTTGAACTTGGCCTCGCATTGCCGGGTGACCGTCTTGGCCAAGCGTGGCTTGGATGAGGGGGCCACCGCCTGGGCGCAGGGGGGCATCGTGGGCGTCTTGGGCCAGGACGACAGTGTGGAGTCCCACGTCAAAGACACTTTGGATGCGGGTGCAGGTCTCGTTGACGAACACACGGCACGCTTCATCGCGCAGGCCAGTTCAAGTGCCATCGAATGGCTGGTGGCCCAGGGGGTGCCGTTTTCAGAAGACCCTCAAGGACCGCTCGGATTGCACCTGACCCGGGAGGGGGGGCATGCGGTTCGACGCATTGCGCACGCTGCAGACGCCACGGGAAAGGCGATTCATGACGCGCTCATGGACAAGGCGCGAAACCATCCCCACATCGATCTTCGAGAGCGGTGGATGGCCTTGGATCTCATCACCACCCGGCATCTCAAACGCTCCGGCCCGGCCCGCTGTCATGGGGTCTATGCCTTGGACATGGATCACCGAAGGGTGGAAACGCTCGAGGCGCAGGCCGTGGTGCTGGCCACCGGCGGGGCAGGCAAGGTGTACCGCTACACCACCAACCCCGATACGGCCACGGGTGACGGCGTGGCCATGGCGTGGCGGGCAGGTTGCCGAATCGCCAACATGGAATTCATCCAGTTCCATCCCACCTGTCTGTACCACCCCCAAGACCGCAGTTTCTTGATTTCTGAAGCGCTCAGAGGCGAAGGCGCTCGGCTGTGTCTGCCGGGCATCGACGGTGATGAGGCCCGCTTTATGCCGCGACACGATCCTCGTGCCGAATTGGCTCCCAGAGATGTCGTGGCCCGGGCCATCGACTTCGAGATGAAAAAGCATGGCCTGGACCACGTGTGGCTCGACGCCAGACATTTGGGGCGGGATTTTCTGGAGAGCCACTTCCCCACCATTTACGCAAGGTGCCGCTCACTGGGCATGGACATGGCGACGCAACCGATCCCCGTCGTGCCGGCGGCCCATTACACCTGCGGGGGCGTGGTCACCGATCTGCAGGGGCGCACCGATTTGCCGGGGCTCTACGCGGTGGGAGAAACCGCCCACACGGGCTTGCATGGTGCCAACCGATTGGCCAGCAACTCGCTATTGGAATGTGTGGTCCTGGGGCAGGCTTGCGCCAGTCGAATCGCCAGCGAGCCTGCAACGCCCCACGCTTCATTGCCCCCCTGGGACGAAAGCCAGGTGGAAGATGCCGACGAGCAAGTGGTGATCGCTCACAACTGGGATGAATTGCGTTTGCTCATGTGGAATTACGTGGGCATTGTCCGCACGACGCGCCGCCTGGAGCGGGCGTTGCATCGGGTGCAATTGCTCAAGAGCGAGATCGATGAGTACTACGCCAACTTCCGCGTGACCCGCGACCTTCTTGAGCTTCGCAACTTGGTGGACTGCGCAGAATTGATCGTCCGATCAGCGCTGTTGCGAGAAGAAAGTCGCGGGCTGCATTACAGCCGGGATTTTCCGCACACCTTGCCGGTGAGTTTTCCGACGGTGATGGCCAAATCCATGGTCAGGCGGTCACCCGCATAGAGAAATCGATGGCGCTGACATCCTTGGTGAGGGTGCCCATGGAAATGCGATCCACGCCTGTGCTGGCAATGTCTCTGAGCTGAGACAGCGTCACTCCACCCGACACCTCCAAGACGGCACGTCCGGCCGTCAACGTCACCGCTTGGCGCATGCGCTGAAGGTCAAAATTGTCCAGCAAGATGCTTTGGGCTCCCGCCTCCAAAGCTTCTTGGAGCTGTTGGAGGCTCTCCACTTCGATTTGTATGCCGACGTTGGCATGCAAATCTCTTGCTTGATCCAAGACCGCTCGAATGCCTCCGGCCGCGGCGATGTGGTTTTCTTTGATGAGTATCCCGTCCCACAGGGCCATGCGTTGGTTCATGCCTCCTCCCACGCGGACCGCATACTTTTGCGCCTGGCGAAGCCCGGGCAAGGTCTTTCGCGTGTCCAGCACGGCGCAGCCTTTGGGATTGGGCGAGGCGCCTTCGACCGCGCGTGCCACCTGGCGTGTGGCGGTGGCGGTGCCCGAGAGCAATTGCAAGAAGTTCAGGGCAGGACGTTCTGCGCTCAGCAGCGGCCGCGCCCGGGCCCGCAACGTGCACACCACCGAGTCGGGCACCAAATCAGCGCCCTCGACGTGATGCCATTGCACCCGGGCTTCGGGGTCCAGTGCCATCACGCACGCATCAAACCAGGCCTGCCCACACAAGACGGCCGATTCGCGCACCTTGACTTGTGCTTGCACCCAACGGTCTGCAGGGACCAGCAGACCGGTCCAATCCCCCGTGCCAATGTCCTCGCGCAGGGCGTCGCGCACATTGCGCTCGCGGGCTTGGTCGAGCGATTCATTCACATCAAAATTCATGCGGCCCCCTGGTGCGGCACAAAGCCCTCCACCTTTCGTGTCAGGGTCTGGGGGTGTTGACGCACGAAATCCAGCATGCGCTCAATGCATTGGACTGCGCCGTGGCGGATCGGGTCCGGCACCTGAATCTCTGGCCCTTGCGTTTGAAGGCAATGCACCAAATTCTCCAGCCCGTTCATGGCCATCCAAGGGCAATGTGCGCAGCTTTTGCAGGTGGCGCTCTGGCCGGCTGTGGGCGCCTCAATCAAGACCTTGTCACCCGCCAATTGCCTCATGCGGTGCATGAGACCGTTGTCGGTGGCCACGATGTACTCTGGTGCGTCGCCATGAATCACCGCTTGAAGCAATTGAGACGTGGATCCCACCACATCGGCCTGTGCCACCACAGCGGCGGGAGACTCTGGATGGACCAACACCTGGGCTTGTGGGTGCTTCTGCCGCAACAAGCTCAATTCGGTGCCTTTGAACTCGTCGTGCACGATGCATGCGCCCGACCAACACAACATGTCTGCCCCGGTTTGCTCCTGGATGTAGCGTCCCAAATGACGGTCTGGGGCCCAGAGGATCTTGCGTCCTAGGGATTTGAGATGTGCAACGATGGGCAGGGCGCAAGAGCTGGTCACCATCCAGTCGGCCCGCGCCTTGACCGCCGCGCTGGTGTTGGCATAGACCACGACTTCACGGTCGGGGTGGGCGTCGCAAAAAGCGGCAAATTCGT
>RFSP01000084.1 GCA_009923895.1 Betaproteobacteria bacterium
GAGCCCGGTGTCCCAGGGCGCTTGGCGCTCACGCCGCTCGGGTGCCGCATGAGCGGCACTTCCCTGCGGTGCTCAGTTCCGCCAGGTGCCTTGCGGAACTCGCCCTTCGGGCTCAGACACCCGCAATGCACCGCCGAGCCCCAGGGCTCGGCGGAACCTGTCGGACCTTGCGCTCCTCGGCCGAGCCGAGTTCGCCCCAAGCGCCCTGGGACACCGGGCTCGCAACCTGGAAGTCCTGCGATTGAAGTTCCCGCCTCTTCATGTTGGCGCGCTCAAGCGGCACCCTCTTGCAGCGCCATTCGCGCGAGCCACAACGCCCCTTGTGCAGAGTCCGCCGCCGGAGCGCGCAAGCGATGACGCAAGGGCTCAGGCAACCAGGGTCGAAGCGCCTCGGCCAATCCGCCGCACAACGCGATCGGGAGTTCATGATGAGGATCCAAGGCGAGAACGATGCGCTCCAGATGCAGGGCGGCTTGTTGCAGCAGATCTCGCGCTTCGGGCTCGTGGGCATGATCGAGGACCACCGGGGCCAAGGCGGCGTAGGCGGTTTGGTTGGCCTGGGCGAGCCAGTCACGCACGCTGCCCGCTGAGGATTGCAATGCCTGTATGACGCTGCGTCCCAGGGGACTGGGCTGTGCTCGGCCGTCGAGCTCCCATTGCACGCGTTGCACGGCCTGCAACCCCAACCAGGCCCCACTGCCCTCATCGCTCGATGGAAACCCCCAGCCGCCCACTTGTTGTCGGCGACCGTCAGCCCACCAGGCCAGGCCTATGCTGCCGGTGCCCACGGCCAGCACGGCGCCTGGCTGGCCCCCGTGAGCGCCCAGCAAAGTGGTGAAAGCATCACTCTCCAGCACTAGGTGACCGAAGGGGGGGCTTTGACTCAAGAAGGCCTCTTTCGAAGGCAAGTGACTGACGCCTGCGAGCCCCATGCCCGCGCTCAAGTCGTTCCAAGCGGGCCGTTGGCCGATCAATGGGGCTGCCATCTCGAAAGCTTGATCCAAGGCTTGGTGAATAGAGGCCCAGGCAGCCATCGGCCCCAGAGACAGACCTGAGGGACCGGCGACGCCATAGCCGACCTCAGAACCGTCGGGCCGGGCCAGCCGAACCCGGGTGCCGCTGCCACCGCCGTCCACCCCCACCAGAAGCGCCGGCTTGAAACTCATGTGCGGCGAGCGGGGAATTGAACGGGATCGGCCGCGCAGTGCTGTGCGATGAAATCCGCCTGGGTGGGCATGAAGTCCACACACTTGGCAATCACGCGTTGCACATCGTTGAGCAAGGCATCGATTTCGGCCGCGGGGCGGACGCCCGCCAGCGGGTGATAGGTTTTGGCGGCGATGCGCTGTCCGTGCATGACTTGCAGCCAACTCGCTTCTGCGAAGAGCTCATTGTTGTCTCGGTAGATGCGTCCACCAGCGCGGTACAAATCGATTTTGCGCTGAAGCGACTCAGGCACTTCCATGGTCCTGCAATGGTTCCAAAACGCCGAGTCGGTGCGCTCAGTGGCCTTGTAATGCAAGATGATGAAGTCGCGAATTTGCTCGTATTCAATGGCCGATTGGCGGTTGTACTCGGCGATCTCGGTGGCATCGAAGCCCACATGCGGAAAGAAGGACAAGATGCGCAAGATCGCCGACTGAATGAGGTGGATGCTGGTGGACTCCAGAGGCTCCAAAAAGCCGCTGGACAAGCCCACCGCTACGCAATTGCGCTTCCAAAAGACGCGACGACGCCCGGTCTGAAAGCGGATGGTCCGGGGCTCGGCCAGGGGCTCACCGTCCAGGTGGCTCATGAGAATGGAGGTGGCCTCGTCTTCGCTCATGAAGTGGCTGCTGAAGACGTGCCCGTTGCCTGTGCGGTGTTGCAAGGGAATGCGCCATTGCCAGCCCGCAGTGTGGGCCGTGGAACGCGTGATCGGCAGGAGCGGTGACGTGGAGGTGCACGGCACCGCAACGGCTCGGTCGCACAAGAGCCAGTGCGTCCAGTCTTCGTAGCCGGCCTTGAGCGTTTGTTCAATCAGCAGGGCTCGAATGCCCGAGCAGTCGATGAAAAACTCGCCCTCCACCCGTTGACCGCCTTCGAGCTCCACGGCATCGATGAAGCCATCATCTGCGCGCTGGCTGACTCGCACGATGCGGCCCTCGATGCGCTGCACACCTGCTTTTTCTGCACGGCTGCGCAAGTAGCGCGCATAAAGACTGGCATCAAAGTGAAAGGCGTTGGAGATCTCGGCCAAAGGTGAATTGACCATGTCGGCTCTGGCGCGCATGAACTTGCCAGCGTTGGGCGCCATGGTGTTGATGGAGTAGGCCCCCAAGTCAGCGGCAGCGCCTTCTTGATATCGGCGCTGCCAGAAGTGATGAAAGGCCAAGCCATCCAGCGGCTTGCCAATGCCACCAAAGCCGTGGATGTATCGGTCGCCCAGAGCGCCCCAGTTGACAAATTCAATGCCCAGCTTGAAGGTGCCCTGCGTGGCCCGAAGAAAGTCATCTTCGTCCAGGCCGAGCATCTCGTTGAACGTCTTGATGGCCGGGATGGTGGCCTCCCCCACGCCCACCGTGCCAATTTCGTCGGACTCGACCAGACGGATGTTGAAGGGCGCATGCAACACCTTGGACAGTGCCGCCGCCGTCATCCACCCGGCTGTCCCGCCTCCGACGATGACAATCTGCCTCACTGGCTGTGCGACTTTCATGCCCCCAACTCCCACGAACTTTCTGGATTGATATCCTACGGGCGATTGGCTCTCAAAATACCGTACAGACTCACTCGGTCATGAAAACACCTCTGCCCCCCGATTCAGCCTCCCTGCGCTTGGACCCACCCCGCATGTGGCGGCGGCGCTTGGCGAAGGTCTTGCAAGCGTGCGTGCTCGGATGGGTGATCGGGTGGACTGCTTGGCCCACGGCCTGGGCCTTTGACTTGCAAGGCCACCGCGGCGCTCGCGGGCTTCTGCCAGAAAACTCCTTGGTGTCCTTCGAGCGGGCCATTGAGCTGGGGGTGAGCACCCTGGAGCTGGACATCGCCATCACCAAAGACGGCGTGTTGGTCATCCATCACGACCAAGAAATCAACCCCGTGTACACGCGAGATGCCTCAGGGCGTTGGCTGGAAACCTCGCCAGGGCCCATCCATCACCTCACTTGGGACCAAGTGCAGACGTATGACATTGGTCGTATCCGGCCCGGCTCTTCGTACGCACGGCAGTTTGCCCAGCAAGAAGCCCGCGACGGCACCCGCATTCCACGGCTCTCAGACCTGTTTGACTTGGTCAAGCGGCTGGGCAATGACCGCATTCGGTTCGCCATTGAGACCAAGGTCAGTCCGGTGAGCGCCGAAAAAACCTTGCCGCCAGAGCCGTTCGCCCAAGCCGTGGTGGCAGAAATCCGAAGAGCGGGAATGGAAAAGCGTTCACAAATCTTGTCCTTCGACTGGCGAACCCTGCAGGTGGTTCAGAAGATAGCGCCTGAAATTCCCACGGTCTATCTCACCGCACAGCAAAGCTGGACCGACAACATTGGCGTGCAATCACCCAGCGGCTCGTCCTGGACTGCCGGGTTTCAACACAAAGACCATGGATCGGTTCCTCGCATGATCCAGGCCGCCGGCGGCAAGATTTGGTCGGCTTTTTTTGCAGATTTGAGCCCCGCCAAAATACAAGAGGCCCATGAATTGGGACTGAAGGTGTTGGTGTGGACAGTCAATGACGCCACCACCATGGCGCGCATGCTGGATTGGGGCGTGGACGGGCTCATCACAGACCGGCCTGACGTGGCCGGGGCGCTTCTGAAGTCGCGCGGCATCGCCGTGAAGTGAGCTGCAGCGCACATCGCAAGAGAATTGCTACCATAGGCCGAATTGGAAAAAGTAGAGGGCGTCCACTCAATAGCGCCCCTGAACGGAACTTCGCAACAATTTGCGAGCCCTTGACCTTCGTCGTTGGAGACCGCTGATGAAACACATTTCAATCGTTCGCCGCCACGCACTGTGGGCCGGTTTGGCCGCAGCCGCCATGGCCTGCGGAGTCGCACCCTTGCACGCTCAAACGGCCTGGCCTTCCAAGCCCGTCACGGTGGTGGTGCCCTTTCCTCCTGGGGGGGGAACCGACGCGTTCGCCCGCCCCTTGTTTGCGTTGATGTCCAA
Source organism: Betaproteobacteria bacterium (assembly GCA_009923895.1). Taxonomy (GTDB): domain Bacteria; phylum Pseudomonadota; class Gammaproteobacteria; order Burkholderiales; family Burkholderiaceae_C; genus Rubrivivax. The sequence goes on from RFSP01000084.1 coordinate 4,147, forward strand.
AAACACGGGCAAGCAATTCGTGATTGACAACAAAGGCGGAGCGGGCGGTACGCTGGGCGCCGGTGTGGCAGCGCGCGCCGCCCCCGACGGCTACAACTTTTTCATGGGGGCCGTGCACCACGCCATCGCACCGGCGATGTATCCCAAGCTGGACTACAACATCGAGTCCGACTTCATTCCGGTGGGTTTGGTGTCCAACGTGCCGCAGGTCATCGTGGTCAACCCCCAGCGGGTTCAAGCCACCACCCTGCCCCAGTTCTTGGAATTCGTTCGCAAGAACCCCGGCAAATTGAACTACGGTTCAGCCGGCAACGGCACCTCGCACCATTTGGCGGGCGAACTGTTCAAGCTGCAAACCAAGACCTTCATCACCCACATTCCCTATCGAGGCGCAGGCCCGGCCCTGCAAGACCTGATCGCGGGTCAAGTGGACGTGATGTTCGATGGCCTGGGCTCTTCTGCCAACCACATCAAAGGCGGCCGCATTCGTGCCATCGCCGTGGCCGCTGACAAGCGTGCGCCAGGGTTTGCGGACCTGCCCACAGCGCCCGAAGGGGGCGTGCCAAGCTACAAGGTGTCCACCTGGTACGGCATCTGGGCCCCCAAGGGGACACCGCGTGAAGCCATTGCCGCCATGCAGGCCGAAATGCGCAAGGCCCTCAATTCAGACGAGCTGAGAGCCACCTGGAATGGCCTGGGCACTGAGACGCCCAACCTCTGGGGCGATGACTTTGGCAAGTTTGTGAATGCAGAAATCAAACGCTGGGGCGAGGTGGTCAAAACCTCGGGCGCCAAACTCGATTGAGATGAAGCCCACACAGGAAAACCTTTTTGCAGCGCTTCGCAGCGCCTTTCCGACCCAGCTGGACGCCACGGCCATTGAGGCCGCTGATGGAGAAGGCGCCCCGCGCTACTACACCTGGCGCGATCTGGACCGCGCCAGTGCCAAGATTGCCAATTTGCTGGCGTCCTTGGACCTGCCACAAGGGGCTCGGGTGGCGGCACAAACCGAGAAGAGCGTCGAAGCCTTGATGCTTTATTTGGGCGTGTTGCGGGCGGGCTATGTCTACCTGCCGCTCAACACGGCCTACCAGTCTTCTGAGATTGAGTATTTCATTGGCAACGCCGAACCTTCGGTGGTGGTGTGCACTGGGCGCAATCACCCGTGGGTGAGCAAGATCGCCTTCAAAGCAGGCACGCAAAACGTCTTCACCCTGAATGAAGACCGCACAGGCAGCCTGTTGGATCGCGCGGCACAGCACAGTGACGAGCACACACCGGCCGTCAAGCAGGCCGATGACTTGGCTTCCATCATTTACACCAGCGGCACCACCGGACGCAGCAAAGGCGCCATGCTGTCTCACGGCAACTTGCTGTCCAACGCGCAAGTGCTCAAGACCTACTGGGGGTGGCGCAAGGGCGATGTGTTGATTCATGCCCTGCCCATCTTCCACGTGCATGGCTTGTTTGTGGCCCTGCATGGTGCCTTGCTGAACGCAAGCAAGATGCTGTGGTTTAACAAGTTTGACCCCAAGGCAGTGATTGCGCGACTGCCCGAGGCCACCGTGTTCATGGGTGTGCCCACCTTGTATGTGCGCATGCTGGCCGAACCGGCGCTGAACCGCGATGTTGTCAAATCGGTGAGACTGTTCATCAGCGGATCGGCGCCCTTGCTCAAAGAAACCTTTGACGAGTGGCGTCAACGCACGGGGCACACGATCTTGGAGCGCTACGGCATGAGCGAGACCATCATGCTCACCTCCAACCCCTACCGGGCCGAGGATGGCCCACGCATCGGTGGCACCGTGGGCTACGCCTTGCCAGGAGTAGGCGTGCGGGTGCACAGCGACGAAGGCCGACCGGTGCCTGCTGGGGAGATCGGTGGCATTCAGGTGCGCGGACCCAACGTGTTCAAAGGCTATTGGCGCATGCCCGAGAAAACGGCCGAAGAGTTCACCGCAGACGGCTGGTTCAAGACAGGTGATGTGGGCAAGATGGAGGCCGATGGCCGTGTGACCATTGTGGGTCGCAGCAAAGATCTCATCATCAGCGGCGGCTACAACGTATACCCCGCAGAAATTGAAGGGTTCATCAACGAAATGCCGGGCGTTGCCGAGAGTGCGGTGGTCGGTGTGCCACACCCTGACTTTGGCGAGGGCGTCATTGCCGTGGTGGTGCCCAAGCCGACGCACACCCTGCAGGCCGATGCCATCATCACGGCCTTGAAGGGCAAGATCGCCAACTTCAAAGTGCCCAAGAAGGTCTTTGTGCTGCCCGATCTGCCGCGCAATGCCATGGGCAAGGTGCAAAAGAATGTGCTGCGGGAGCAGCACAAAGGGCTGTTTCAGCACTGACGATCTCAGGCGCCGTGTCGCGACTGCGGTAGATGGTCAGGCCCTTGAGGCCTTGCTGCCAGGCTTGGATGAAGAGGCCTTGCACGGTCTCGACCGAGGTGTGGCTTTGGAGGTTGACCGTTTTTGAGATGCCACCATCAATGAACGGGGCCACCGCAGCCACCATGGCCACATGATCGCAAGGGGCCACATCGTGGGCCCGCTTGAAGTGCGGTGGCGGCGCCTCTTGCGGGCCCTTGAGTTGTTGATACAGGCGCCAGGCGTGGTCCTCAAAATTCTTCACGTGCGACCGCCCGTCACGGTCTCGCACTTCGCGCGCTTGTCTGCAGGCCCAGATGGGCTCAATCCCTGGGCTGACATTGTCGGCACAGGCCACGCTGATGCTGCCAGTGGGTGCGATGGCCAAGAGGTGTGAATTTCTCAAGCCTCCTTGCCGGATGCGATCTCTCAGCGCTTGAGGCAGCCGCCCCATGAAGGAGTCCGGTGCCAGGGTGGCAGGGTCCAGAGCGCGTGGATCAAACGCCGGGAACGGCCCCAACTCCCTCGCCAATTCACACGAGGCCTCCAGGGCCGCGTCCCGCAGGGCACAAGCCATGCGTGAGGCCATGGCGCGGCCGGCTGGCTCGTCGTACCCCAAGTTGAGCATGCACAGCGCATCGGCCAGCCCGGTCCAGCCCACCCCCACACGGCGCTTTCGCAGGGCCTCGGTCTTGTGCTGTGGCAGGGGCCAATCGGTGAGATCAATGACCCGGTCCAACATGCGCACACCCACCTGCACACAGCGTCTGAAGGCGACTTCGTCCCAGCACGCCCATGGCTCAAAGGGGCTGCGAACAAAGCGCGTGAGGTCCAACGCGCCCAAGCAACAACTGCCATACGCAGGCAAGGGCTGCTCGCCGCAAGGGTTGGTGGCCACAATGCGTTCGACATCACGCAACCAGTTCTCGCGTTGCATGGTGTCCAAGAACAAGACGCCGGGCTCGCCACAGCTCCAGGCCGACTCGGTCAGGATGTGCCACCGTGCGGCCTGTGGCGTCACACCGCTTGCGTCTTCGACCACGACCTTCATGAAATCGTC
>RFSP01000085.1 GCA_009923895.1 Betaproteobacteria bacterium
CGCGTGATACGGGCGCCGAGCTGCACCAGGACATCAGGCGCCGTCCCGGCAGCCACGGGACGAAAGCCCGCAGCCTCCAGGGCCGGCCGGGCCCAGGCCTCGAGCTGGTCGCTGTCGCGCCCTTGGGCTTGTTGGGAGGGCAGTCGCTCAAATGCGTAGGTCCCCCGAGGTCGATCCGCCGGCCAAGTGCCAAAGGTGGTGACCTCGCACTCGACGGTGCGCAGTCCTGCGCATCCTGACAACGCCAGCACGCTGGCCGCCGCCAGCGACCATTCACGTCGATTCATGTCGCCTCCTCATCGCTGAACGGTGGGAGGGTGAAGGAGACCGGCTGCTCGAGCGATGAGGGCGCGCAACCCTCGTCATCGTCAAAGGCCCGATCTCCCAACGGGTCCTCCACGCCAGTCGGTTGGAGTGTGGTGAAGGGATAGAGGTTGCGATCCATCAAGTGGGACGGCACCACGTGGCCCATGGAACGAAAGAGGTTGTCAATTCGACCCGGGTACTGACGCTCCCAGTCGCGAATCATTTTTTTGACTTGGACGCGCTGCAGATTGTCCTGACTGCCGCACAGCGAACAAGGGATGATGGGGAAGGCCCGAATGTGGGCCCAACGCTCCAAGTCCACCTCTGCCACGTAGGCCAGGGGACGGATGACCACGTGTTTGCCGTCATCGCTGACCAGCTTTGCTGGCATGCCTTTGAGTCGTGCGCCAAAAAACATGTTCATCAGCAAGGTCACGACCATGTCATCGCGGTGATGACCCAGCGCGATTTTGGTGGCGCCCAACTCGCCAGCCACCCGGTAGAGAATGCCGCGCCGCAGGCGTGAACACAGGCTGCAGAGGGTCTTGCCCTCGGGCACAAGGCGCTTGACGATGGAATAAGTGTCTTGGTTCTCGATGTGAAACGCCACGCCGCGCTGGCTCAGGTAATTGGGCAGCACATCCGCCGGAAAACCGGGCTGCTTTTGATCGAGATTGACCGCAACGATGTCAAAGTCAATGGGAGCGCGTTGACGCAGGGACAGCAGGATGTCCAACAGGGCATAGCTGTCTTTGCCACCGGACAGGCACACCATGACCTTGTCGCCGTTTTCGATCATCTGAAAGTCGGTGATCGCCTGGCCGACCTGGCGGTGCAGCCGTTTGCTGAGCTTGTTGGACTCGAAGGCCGCCTTGCGGGCCAGCTTGTCTGTGTGGGGCTCTGGGGCAGAGGTGGACAGGTCCATTTGGAGTCTTAAAGGTGTCTCAAACCGGGTTCAGGCCAAACACTTCGACCCCCACGCCTTCGCAATCGGGATACACATCGGGCTTTTCCGTGGACACCCGCGCGGCGCGAACCTTGGGATGCCCCAAAAAGGTCTGCAGCAAATCGTCGACCAAGGTCTCTTGGAGTTGAATATGGCCTTGAGAGACCCGCTGTGCAATGCAGCGACGGATGAAGTCGTAATCGACCACCTCGTGCAATTGATCCGCCTGTGGCGTGCTCAGGGCCAGGGGCACATAAAGGTCCACATTCACCAAGACGCGCTGGGGGCCCAAATGCTCGAAGTCATGCACACCCAAGCGCACTTGCACCTCGTAATTGCGCAAGAAAAGGCGGCGGCACCCCGACAACGCGGGATGGAGCAAAGACAAAGTGGAGGAAGTCATGAGCAGGGGGTTCAATGGGGACCGCGGGCAAGAAACATCACATCCCGCGATTGCCCTTGAAGATGTTGTCCACCATCCACCAGCAAGGTGGTGCCGGTGATGGCGGGAGATTGCAGAAGGAAACGCACACTTTGTGCAATGTCTTGGGGTGTGGAAGAGCGCTGCAAGGGGGTCATGCGGTGTGCGCGATCAAATTCTTCGGGGCTCATGTCGCCTGACAACAGCGTCACACCGGGTGCGACCCCACACACACGCACCCAAGGCGCCAGCGCCTGGGCAAGCATGGTGGTGGCCGACTCCAAAGCCGCCTTGGACAAGGTGTAAGAAAAATAGTCTGGATTTGGGTTCCACAGCTTCTGGTCCAGCAAATTGACCACGCATGCAGCTGTGGGAGACGGGGTGCCGCTCGACTTTCTGAGCTGATGAAGCCCTTGCGCCAGCACCACCGCCGCCGCCGCATTGGTGGCCATTTGCTCGTGCAAGGTGCGATAACTGAAGGTCTGCAAATCGTCGTAAGAGAAGGCAGAGGCGTTGTTGACCACGGCATCCAAATGGCCAAAGTATTGAGCGACGTCGAGCGTGAGTTGTCGGGCCGCCGATTCCTGGCTCAGATCGGCTTGAAACGCCTGTGCCTGTGCGCCTGCGGCCCGCGCCGCATCGACCACTTCTTGGGCTTCGGACGCAGAGCTGTGAAAGTGCACGGCCACATCGAACCCATGGTGAGCCAGATCCAAGGCAATGGTGCGGCCCACCCGACGGGCGGCACCGGTGACAAGGGCAACAGGCCGATGGCTCATGGTTTTTACAATGCGGTCAATGGCTGAATTTCAAACCGACAGTGTATCGACCGCCTTGACTGCCCGCATCGTCGAGGACATTGCCGCCCATGGTGGCTGGATTTCGTTTGAGCGGTTCATGCAAGCGGCCTTGTACACGCCCGGCCTGGGGTATTACGCCCGCGGCACCTTGCCTTTTGGACACTTGCCTTCGGGGGGCAGCGATTTTGTCACTGCGCCTGAATTGTCCCCGTTATTCGGACGGTGCCTGGCCGTTCAGGTTGAGGAGGCGTTATCGGCTTGCCAGGCGCACGAGGTGATTGAGTTTGGCGCCGGATCGGGCGCATTGGCCGAGCAGCTTTTGAGAGCCCTCGACTCCAGCGTACAGCGCTACACCATTGTCGAGGTGTCGGCGGGGTTGCAACAGCGTCAACGCGAACGCTTGGCCCCCTGGGGGAGTCGGATCCGGTGGGTGTCTCAATGGCCCAGCGATATCCATGGGGTGGTTGTGGGCAACGAAGTCTTGGACGCCATGCCGGCCACGCTGCTCACCTTTGACGGTGAACAATGGCTGGAACGCGGTGTGGCGGTGCACGAGGGGGTGTTGATGTTCGCCGACCGGCCGACCCCCCTGAGGCCGCCCGTCGACGGTCCATGGCCGGCTGGCACGGTGACTGAAATTCAACCCCAGGCCCGGGCTTTCATGACAGGTCTGGCCCAGCGTTTGACACGCGGCATGGCGCTGTTGATCGACTACGGCTTTCCTGAGGCGGAGTTCTACCATCCGCAGCGCAGTTCAGGGACCTTGATGTGCCACCGTGCCCATCAGTCCGATGGGGATCCACTGCGAGACGTGGGGCTCAAGGACATCACGGTTCATGTGGACTTCACCGCCATGGCCTTGGCTGCACAGGACGCGGGCGCTGACGTGCTGGGCTACACGAATCAGGCGAATTTTCTACTCAATTGCGGCCTGGACCGTGAGCTGGCGCAGGCCGATGCGATCCAGCGGTCCCGGGCGCAATTGCTGATGGCCGAGCACGAGATGGGCGAGTTGTTCAAGGTGTTGGCGATTGGTCGGGGGCTGCATTTGGATCCCCTGGGGTTTGTTCGAGGGGATCGGATGCACCGGCTGTAAAAGCCTGCAACGCCTCCAAACGCGCTTGCCGCACGGCCAGGCCCAGCGCGGGCCCCTGGAGCCCTTGGGCCACAGCGCGCTGCACCACGGGCTCGGTGTTCACCGACAGGGCGCATGTCAGGGCCTGGGTCAAACGGGTCCTGGGCAGATAGGGCCGATCCTCCAGGCCCTGGCGTCCTTTGGCATCACATTCGCAAGCCTGCAACACCTCGACAAATCGCTGCGGGCGCCGCAGGGCGTCACATCGCTCGAGCAGGCGCAAAATGGCCTGCGCCCCCAGCCCTTCGCTTCGATGGATGTGGCCGTGCTCTCGGGCCACCACGTCGGCCAGGGCCCGACACTCCGTGCCCACTTTGAGACGATCAGCCACCTGTTGCGCGAGTTTGGCACTGCGTTGCTCATGGCCCAAGTGGCGTGGCCACTGGGAGGGCGGTGTGCTTCCTTTGCCCAGATCGTGCATCAAGCAGGCCCATCGCACAGCCAGGGAGGTTTGCGCCTTTGCGCATTGGTTCAACACCATCAGCAGGTGTTCTCCCGTGTCCACCTCGGGGTGATGCGCCGGGCTTTGAGGAACGCCCCACAGCCGGTCGACTTCGGGCAAAAGCCTGTTTAACGCGCCACAGTCCTTGAGCACCTGCAATATGCGAGCGGGGTGGGCTTCCATCAAACCCTTGGAGAGCTCTTGCCAAACGCGCTCGGCCACAAGGGCATCGACTTCACCTTCGTGCACCAATTGGCGCATCAGGTTCAGGGTGTCTGGATGCACTTGAAAGGTGTTGAATCGCGCTGCAAAACGGGCGGTGCGCAGCAAACGAACGGGGTCCTCGGCAAAGGCGGGGGACACGTGACGCAGCACGCCATCGCGCAGATCACGAGCGCCTTGAAATGGATCGATCAAAGTGCTGTCGTCAGCCATTGCCATGGCGTTGATGGTGAGATCACGACGGGCAAGGTCTTGCTCGAGGGTGACCTCGGGTGCCGCATGAAACGTGAACCCGTGATAACCCCGGCCTGATTTGCGCTCCGTGCGGGCCAGCGCATATTCTTCGCGGGTGTGCGGATGCAAGAACACCGGAAAATCTTTGCCCACCGGCTGAAATCCTGCGGCCAGCATTTCTTCGGGTGATGACCCCACCACCACCCAGTCCCGGTCCACCGAGGCGCGCCCCAACAGGGCATCACGCACGCAGCCTCCCACCCGATAGCAGCGTCCGCTCAGCCGTTGTGCCGGGTCATCGAGTTGGGTCATCGATGGGTCCGGTAAGGTTCGTCTTCGGCAATGAACTGGTGCTCTTGCTGTGCTTGTAGGGTCCACTGGCGCACCGACGCGAGTGAGACGATGCGCTCCACGTAACCGCGAGCGGTGGCCGACAGGGGAAGGCCGTAGGTTTGAAGCCGTGTGCACACGGGTGCGAAGAAAGCATCGGCGGCACTGAAGGCGCCCAAGAGAAATGGCCCACCATGGGTTTGCAGGCCATCAGACCACAGGGCTTCGATGCGCGCCATGTCTTTGCGCACTCCGGGCTGTTCCGCCCAGATTCGAGCACCCACTTCGGGCAGTTGAGCCTCCAGATTCATGGGGCAATGGGTGCGAAGCGCCGAAAATCCGCTGTGCATTTCTGCACTGATGCTGCGACCTCGGGCGCGTTCGCGCTGCCCGGTGGGCCACACGCCATGGCCAGGAAACTTTTCGTGCAGGTATTCGGCGATGGCCAGGGTGTCCCAAACCGCGAATCCCTCATCGACCAGGACGGGGACCTTGCCGGCCGGATTCACCTGGGTCACCGTCTGATAGAAGGACGATTGCGGTGAAAAATCAAAGGGCACCATGACCTCTTCGAATTCCATTCCCAACTCGGTCATGAGCACCCAGGGCCGCATCGACCACGACGAGTAGTTCTTGTTGCCAATGTAGAGTTTCATGAGGGGCACTCCAGCGCTAGGGGGTTCGACGTCGCCAGGGATCGAACCGTTGACACCCATGGTGTGGGCCCAGGTACTGCGGCACGATGGCATCGAGTGCCGAGGCCCGTATGCCCAAGGCGTCCAAACCAGGAAGCGTTCCCGTGGCGATGTTGGGCACCCGCATGGAATCAATGTTGTCGCGCGACATCAAAGGCGTTCCAGGCGCCCATTCCATCACAGCGGCCTGCAGCCGACCGACGGCCAGTGGCAGTGGCACGACAGGGCGTGCGCCTCCACGGGCCTCGCCCGCCAGGCGCACCAATTGGCCCAAGGTGCGCACATCAGGGCCGGCACATTCATAGGTCTTGCCCATGGTGCTGGGGCGATGCAGGCATTCCACGATGGCTTGGGCCACGTCTTCGACCCACACCGGTTGAAACTGCGCATTTGCTCCGGCCAATGGCACACAGGGCAAGACTTCTTGCATGTCTGCAAAGAGGTTGAGGAAGCGGTCTTGGGCGCCAAAGATGACGCTGGGTCTGAGCACGGTGACATCCAAACCGCTCCGGTGCAGCGCCTCTTCGGCGCGGTGCTTGCTCTTGAGGTAGTTTGAAGGAGCTTGGGCGCTCACACCGAGCGCACTCACGTGCACAAGACGCCGCACCCCTTGGCGGTCGCAAGCCTGAATCAGTTGCTCGACCAATCCTGCATGGACACGCTCGAACTGCGCGGCGCTGCCGTGCAAGATGGCGATGAGATGGACCACCGCATCGGCGCCTTGAAGGCAGTGGTCCAAGAACGCAGGCTCGAACACGTCGCCTTCGATCAGGCTGACTCGGGGCAGCGTCTGCACCGCCTGGCCTTGCGCCCTGCGTCGTGTGGGCACCGTCAACATGGGAGATGGCGCCGCAGAGGGTTGACTGAGTCGGTTGCACAACGAGCGGCCGACAAAGCCGGTGCCGCCCAGGATGACGATGTGACGAGGAAGCGTCATGGAAGTTCCTGATTGGGTGGAGGCGCTTTGGCATCGCGCGGTCCGATGGACGGTCCCAGGCGTTGTTTCAAAGAAGGCGCGCTGTCTTGCTTGAGAAGCGCGGCATAGAGGGCTGTGTTGGACAAGACCTTCTTCACATAATCGCGCGTCTCAGTGAAGGGAATGCTTTCAGCCCAAGCTGCCGCCTCCAACTCGGGCCCCTCGCGCCAGCGGCGAGGCCGGCCGGGTCCTGCGTTGTAGGCCGCAGCGGCCAAGGCCACTGAGCCGCCGAAATCATCCAAGACCCACTTCAAATAAGACGCACCGATTTTCAAATTCACATCCCGATCGTTCAGGAGTTCTGACTTCCACGGCAGGCCGATTTTCTTGGCCGTCCAACGGGCCGTGGCGGGCATCACCTGCATCAGACCGGAGGCCCCCACATGAGATCGCGCATCGGTGACAAACCGCGACTCCTGCCGAATGAGGCCGTACATGTAGGCGGGATCCAGCCCCGATTCTTTGGCCGTGCGCATCACCTCGTCACGAAACGGCGTGGGGAAGCGCTGGGCGAGGTCGATCTCGTGGCGGGTGCGGTCGCTGGCATTGATGCAGCGGTCCCAGACTTGGCGATCGCAGGCCATTTGGGCCGCCGCCAAGAGTTCTCGGTCACCCATGCCGCGCAATGAAAAATTCCACTCTCGCACACCCTCGCTGCGAAGGCCCAGGGCCAACAGCTGCAGGCCCCGTTGAAGTCCGGGCTGGTCTTGGGCCGCTTGCCGCTCGGCGACGGTCAAGGGCGCGGGCGGCGGGGGCAGGACGATGCGCGAGCCCAAATCTTCCGAGGCCAGCTTTCCATAAAACGACAAGGGCGAGGCAATGGTTTGCAGAAGATGCCGGGCCATTCCTCGCGAAGCCTCACCAGAGGGGCCTTCGCCTGCGCGTGCCTGCAATGCGCGGGCCTTCCAATAGACCCAGGCCGGATCTTTTTGTTCGGCGGCCGACATCGCTTCAATGGCCTGCAAGACGTGAGCCCATCGCTGCGGCGAATTCGGATCCGATCTCAGGCTGGCACGGACCCACCAGGCCAAGGTGTCG
>RFSP01000086.1 GCA_009923895.1 Betaproteobacteria bacterium
GGTGGATTGCTTCGTCGCTGCGCTCCTCGCAATGACGGTATCTTTAGGCTCGCATAGGCGGTGTTTTATGGAGCCCGCGATGATGGCGCTTTATCGTGTCTTGCAATGAAATCCATCATGGCCAGGAAAAATCGCTGACGGGCCTCATCGGTGGCGCCCAGTGACGCGCCAAGAACTTGGCCATTGCCCCAGGTGGCTTGACGCCGCGTCAGGGGACCAAAATAGGCGTTGTGGGCCATGTCGTCAAAGTAAGCCACCTCCACCCGGCCACCCTGTTTGGTGACGGCCTCAGACCATTCCAGGGCATTGGGAATGCGGCGTCCAGGTGTGCCCTGGTGACAATCTCGTGAGGACCCCGGCGGCACGCTCGCAAACTGGATGTTGAGGCGACAGTCGTCGCTCAAGGTCCAGCGCACGCCCTGGGGGTCGGGGTTGCCAAAGTCGTCGAGCTTGCCAAACGCCAACATCACTGGCACGTTGATCCTGTCAGGCAGGCCCAGTCCAACGGGGGTCACACCCTCTGCGATGACACCCCTGACGTGTGCCGGGTCCACTGCACCCGCCAAATTGGCCACCACTGCGGCACCATTGGAAATGCCAAAGAGGTAGATGCGCGAAGTGTCGATGTCGGTTCTCTCGACGGCCCATCGATAGGCGGCCAGGGCGGTGGAATAGATCATGCGCTGGCGAGCCTCGTTGGTGACCGAGCGTGCCCAGAAGAGCGACTCTCGCCCTGCGAGGCCTTGCATGGCGTAGGCATCAAACACCAAAGTGGCAAAGCCCCGTTGAAAAAACGCCTGGTCAGAACGCAATACATCCTGGATGCCTCCGCCCCCGTGCACACTGATCATCAAGGCTGGCTTGGCCACGCCCTCGGGCAGCCGAAACTTGACCAGCGGCTCACACGGGTCAAATCCCCCCATCCTCCCCTGTACCGTGTAAAAGTTGGCCCGAAGAGGGATCAGGGTCATCTGCCCACGCTCGCTGGACAAACAGCTGAGGCTGGGCTGAGCAGCGCTCGTCAGACCTGGGGTACCGGCAGCAATGACCCCAATGATGAGAGCCAGCCCCCAGGAGAGACACAAAGTGTTGAGCAATCTGGCAAATCCGTTCATTCGACACACTGGCATGTTGTAGATCGCCGATAAAGTGAGGTGCGCTGTATTCACCCGGTGAATTTCGGCACATGCATTATCGTAAGCGTTACATGCAGCCCGAGCGAGCCAGATCGACCCGATTTTCATAAGGGATAAACACCAGAAACAAGCGCTGAGAATGCGCGTTGCGCAAGAAAAGATTCTTGGCTTTGGGGCCCGGTATGGGGGTGATGAGGTCATGCTGGTGGGGGTGGATTGCTTCGTCGCTGCGCTCCTCGCAATGACGGACCTTTCGGCTCGCAATGACGGTGCTTTTAGGCTCGCGATGACGGTTCAGGCTCGCGGCGACTAAGGCACTTTTGGGTTCAGGACAGGTGGCGGGCCTTGGTTGCGGCCTGTTCCAGCTCTGACCAGGTGGTGTCATCGATGGGGATGCCCGAGACCGAGCGCTCGGCTCTTGCGCGGCGTTCAGGCTCGCCGGCCAGCAATACGCCGTCATGCCCGGCTCCTGGTGGGCTCTGGCGAACCCATTCGAAGAACGCTTTGGCTTCGTCTTCGAATGTGGCACGGGTGCCCAGACGATCAGGATCGATCAAGATGGTCAGCATGCCGTTGAGCACTGCGCGGCGCTCATCGGCTGGTTGGTGCCAGGTGCCTCCGCCCGTGAGGGCACCGCCCAGCAGTTCACAGGCCATGGCCAAGCCAAAGCCCTTGTGCTCTCCAAACGTCATCAGCGCGCCCATCAGCCCTTGCGACTGCGGGACCACGACCACTCCAGGGTCGGTGGTGGGGCGGCCGTGCTCGTCCAGGAGGTAGCCTGGCTCTACCTTCCGACCTTCGTTATAAGCCACACGCATTTTTCCCTGGGCCACGCGACTGGTGGCAAAGTCCAGGACGAAAGGGTCCTGCCCGCTGATGGGCACGCCAATGCAACACGGGTTGGTGCCAAAGCGCCCATCACCACCCCCCCAAGGTGCGACCACAGGCCGCGACAACACATTGACAAAATGCAGGCTCACCAGGCCTTGCGCCACGGCCATTTCAGCAAAGTGGCCAATCCGCCCCAAGTGGTGCGCACGGGACAGGGTCATGATGCAGCTGCCATGCGCTTGTGCTCTTGCAATCCCGAGGTCCATCGCCTGTGCGCCTACCACCTGGCCATAACCACACTGGCCGTCAAGCGCGAGCAATGTGCCCGTGTCGAGCGTGATGCGCACAGCCTTGTTGGGGCACAGGCCGCCCTCTCGCACCGCATCCACATAACGCGGCACCATGCCTACGCCATGTGAGTCGTGCCCGCTGAGGTTGGCCAGGACGAGATTCGCAGCCACAGTGTCGGCTTCAGCCGCCGAGCTGCCGCAATCACGCAGGATGGAGGCCACAAAAGTCTGCAATGCTGCAGACGACAGGTGATGGGCCATGGGCTTGTCCTTTCAGAACACGGTGGTGTGTTCACATCACCGCGCCAACCTGCCAGGGTACGAACTCGTTTTGCCCGTAGCCGTGTGACTCACTCTTGGTGCGGCCACCCGAGGCCGTTGCCAATGCGAGCTCGAAGATGCGCTGACCCATCTCGGCGACGCTGGCGGTGCCGTCGACGATCTCACCGCAATTCAAGTCGATGTCGTCTTCTTGTCGCCGCCACAGCGCCGTATTGGTCGAGAATTTCAGCGAGGGTGAGGGGGCGCATCCGTAAGCGGATCCGCGACCCGTGGTGAAGCAGATGAGATTGGCCCCACCAGCCACCTGCCCTGTGGCACTGACCGGGTCATAACCTGGCGTGTCCATGTAGACAAAGCCCTTGACCTTCACGGATTGGGCATATTCGTAGACGGCCTGAAGGTTGGTGGTGCCGGCTTTGGCGACAGCGCCTAGAGACTTCTCCAAAATCGTGGTCAGTCCACCGGCCTTATTGCCAGGCGAAGGGTTGTTGTTCATCTCGCCGTCGTTGATGCGTGTGTAGTGCTCCCACCACCGAATGCGGGCCACGAGCTTCTCGCCCACTTCACGCGAGACGGCGCGTCGCGTGAGCAGGTGCTCTGCACCGTAAATTTCTGGCGTTTCACTCAGGATGGCGGTTCCGCCATGGGCCACCAGCAGGTCCACCGCCGCTCCGAGCGCTGGGTTGGCACTGATGCCGCTGTAGCCATCGGAGCCGCCGCATTGCAAGCCGATGGTGATGTGAGCAGCACTGCAGGGCGTGCGTACCACGGCGTTGGCGGCAGGCAACATCTCTTTGACCATGGCGATGCCTCGCTCAACGGTCTTGCGCGTGCCTCCGCTGTCTTGGATGTTAAAGGTGCGCAGCAGGCTGCCCTCTTGGAGTCCGCTGTGGGCCAGCCAGGCATTGATCTGGTTGGACTCGCAGCCCAACCCCACCACCAACACGCCTGCAAAATTGGCATGCGTGGCATAGCCGCTAAGCGTTCGCTCAAGGATTTGCATGCCCAAGCCCTCTGTGGCCATGCCACATCCCGTGCCATGGGTGAGCGCAACCACCCCGTCGACGTGAGGGAAGTCTGACAGCGCCTGATTCGCGTGACCCGCGAAATGGTCGGCAATCGCCCGCGCAACCGTGGCCGAGCAGTTCACGCTGGAGAGGATGCCGATGTAATTGCGCGTGGCCACCCGGCCATCGGCTCGGCGAATCCCCATGAAGGTGGCTTCTTTGCGCACGGGCTCGGGCTTGACGTCGCTGCCAAAGGCGTAGTCGCGCTCAAAGTCACCCATCACGAGGTTGTGGGTGTGCACGTGCTCGCCGCGCTGAATGGCGCGGCTTGCAAAGCCAATGATCTGGTTATATCGACGTACAGGCTCGCCCACTGCGATATTGCGCGCAGCCACCTTGTGTCCAGGAGGCACCAGGCCTTTGAGCGTGAGTCCCTCCAGGGTGGCGCCGCCCAGGAGCTGCTGACGGCTGATGAAAACGTCGTCTAGAGGGTGGAGTCGGATGAATGGATTCATGGTTTGCCTATGCCTACTGAACCCATCTGGGCAACCACAGCACCAGTTGCGGCACGTAGGTGATGATGATCAGTGAACCCAGAAGGGGTACCAGCCAAGGCAAGATGGCCAGCGTGGTTCGTTCGACACTGAGCTTGGCGACTCGGGCAAGAACGAACAACACCATGCCCATGGGCGGATGCAGCAGGCCGATCATGAGATTGAGCACCATCACCAACCCGAAGTGCACGAGGTCGATTCCCAGTTGCTGGCAAATGGGCACCAAGATGGGCACGAGGATGGTGATGGCTGCCGTGGGCTCGAGGAAGCAGCCTACGAAGAGCATGAGCAAATTCGCCAACAGCAAGAAGACCCAAGGCTCCTTGGTAAAGCTCAGCACCCACTGCCCAATGGCAGCGGTAACGCCGGTGGCTGTCAGCATCCAGCCGAAGATGCTCGCTGCAGCGACGATGAACAGCACGGTAGAGGTTGTCTCCACGGTATCCAAGCAAACCTTGACGAACATCTTCCAGTGAAGCGTGCGGTACCAGACAAACCCCAGCACCATGGCCCAGATGCAAGCGGCAATGGCTCCTTCGGTGGGCGTAAACACGCCGGTTGTCATGCCGCCAATCAGCAGCACAGGCGTCATGATGGGCAAAACAGCCTGAAATCTGAACACCCGGTCAGAGACGAATAGCACCACCAATCCAATGAGCACAGTGGGCTGCGCAGGCCATCCTGCATGGACCACCAGAGCCCACACGGCCAGCGGCCAAGCCATCACCACGGCCAACTCTGCCAGCGCCTTGATGACCTTTGACCACTGAAATTTGACGTCCGCACCCCAGCCATTGCGGTGCGCAAAATAAGCCACGGTGAGCATCATGAGCAGTGCCATCAATCCACCGGGCAGGATCCCCGCGAGGAACAGCGCGCCCACGCTCACATTGGCCATCATGCCGTAAATCACAAACGGCAGGCTGGGCGGGATGATGGGTCCGAGGGTGGCGCTGGCGGCCGTCACTCCCACTGCGAACTCTGTGCTGTAGCCATGGTCTTTCATGGCCTTGATTTCGATGGTCCCCAGCCCGGCCGCGTCGGCAATGGCGGTCCCGCTCATGCCAGCAAACACCACCGAACCGACCACATTGACATGGCCCAAGCCGCCCTTGAGCCAACCGACGAGCGCGAGGGCAAAGTTGTAGATGCGGTTGGTGATGCCCGCATTGTTCATCAGGTTGCCAGCGAGGATGAAAAACGGCACGGCCAATAAAGGAAAGCTGTCAATCCCACTGACCATGCGGTGGATGACGGCGATGGGCGGCAGGTTGCCTGTCCACAAGATGTAAATCAAGGCGGATCCGGCCATGGCCACCGCAACCGGAATGCCACCACTCATGAGCAGCAGGAAAATGATCTTCAGCATCGCGCAGCCTTAGCGGTCTTGCATGGTGGACTCGGGGCGCTCAAGCACGCTGTAACCGCGCTGCCAATGCAGCCAAGCCACGCCCATGGACCGCCAGGCCATGGCCGCAAAACCGGCGGCGCAGACCCCATAGACCCAGTTCATCGGCAGGTCCACCACCGTCATGCGTGAATTGCTGCCAAGTTTGTCCATCATCATCAATGTCAGCACCACGGCGGCTGAAAAAAAAGCGATCCGAGACACATCGACCGCCGTGGCCATCACGCGTGCCATGCGGGCGGGCATGTAGCGATAAAAGAAATCCACCTGTATGTGGTTGTTTCTGATCACGCCTATCGTGGCCCCCGTGAAGACGGTGGCGATGAGCAAGTAGCGAGCAATCTCTTCGGTCCAGGCGGCAGAGTCGTTAAGCAGGTAACGCGTGATGAACTGGTAGATCACCACCAACCCCAGAGCCCAAAAGAAGGCAAGAGCCACCCAGGCCTCTGGTGGTGTACCGACCAGATCCACGGCCTCGTCTTGCGCGTGGAACTCGCCGTCCTCCCCCATGACGCGGGGGAGGTCGTCGATAGAACCGCTCATTTGATCGCGATCACACGCTCCCAATCACGCTTGTCAAGCTGCATGGATGGGAAGTCGATGGCCTTGAGAACGCGCTGTTGGAACTCGTTACGGTCGACCGTGATGATGTTGATTCCCTTTTTGCGGAACTCGTCCACCAACTCACCTTCGCGCTTGCGGATTTCTTGCGTGGCCTTTTCAGCGGCCTCTTGGGAAATGTCAGTGAACAGTTTTTGCTCGGCAGGGCTGAGGCGCGCCATCATCGATGGTGACACCACGGTAAGCAGCGCATCGGCAATGTGGCCGGTGAGGATGATGTGCTTTTGCACCTCATAGAACTTCTTGGCTTCAATGGTGGGCAACGGGTTTTCTTGGGCGTCTACCGTTCCGTTTTGAAGAGCCAAGTAGACCTCGGCAAACGCAATGGGTGTGGGGTTGGCGCCGCAGGCGCGAGGCAGTGCGGTGTATGCCGGGGCGTCGGGCACGCGCATCTTCATGCCCTTCATTTCATCGCAGTTCTTAAAAGGCTTGTTGCTCGTGCTGTGGCGCACGCCGTAGTAAGTGAGCGCGGTCACCGTGTTGCCACCACTGCCCTTTTTGTAGCCCTCAGCGAGTTCTTTGAAGATGTCGCTCTTGGCGTATTTGAGTACGTGGTCGGCGTCGCGAAAGGTAAAGGGGTAGTAACTGACTGCCAGGCGCGGAAAGGATCGTGCGGCAAACGACGCGCCCGTGAGGATGACATCGACAGTGCCCAGTTGAAGGCCTTGGTTGATGTCACTTTCCTTCCCGAGGCTGGAGGCCGGGAAGACCTGAATTTCGAACTTGCCGTTGGTGCGCTTTTTGAATTCGTCGGCCGCCCAAACGGACCAGCGGTGATACGGCTCAGATGCTTCATACACATGCGCCCACTTGAGCTTGGTTTGGGCCTGCGCGGGTGCCGCGATACCCATCATGCCGGTGGCCAAGGCGGCAAGGACGAGGACCTGGTGGGCAATTCTTCGGTTCATGCGTGTCTCCTTGATTGAAGCGTGCGCGGGTTCTTTGCCCGCAGTGCGTGGCGCATGGTGACAGGTTCGGGTCTGGCTCCGCACTGGGCCTAACCCTGAATCACGCATCTCGAGCGGCGTGGGTGGCACCGCGGTGCCCAGGGCATGGATCTCGTGCAAATGAAAACACCCGACGGAGGTCGGGCGATTGTTTTGGTGGCCAAGCGCGGAATCGAACCACCGACACGCGGATTTTCAGACGCGGCCCCGAAACTTCTAGAACTTGCATTTCAAGAGGATGCATCGTCGATAAAGTGAGGTGCGCAGCGCCCAGCGATCGTGCCCGACGCTGCTGCCGAAAGTTCTAAACGCTGCGCGATTTATTTCGCGAAACCCGCACGCACCTTGGATGACGCTGCGTCGATGGCTGCGTCAAGCTCACCTGCCAAGACAGCTGCCTTGATCAAGTCCAGCGTGGCTGCAAGGTCGCGCTCGCTGGCTACTTCAACGGCGTA
>RFSP01000087.1 GCA_009923895.1 Betaproteobacteria bacterium
CCCTTTTGAGCCTGCAACTTCGCGAGGGTGTCTGTGGAGTTGCCCGCGACGTATTCCACCTTGACACCGTGCTTCTTCTCGAAGGCCGGAATGATTTCGGTGCGCATGGTCTGCTCGAAAGAACCCCCGTAGCCTGCGACGTAGAACGTCTTGGTCTGCGCGGTGGCGGCGAACGCGCCGGCCAAGGCCATTGCACTTGCCAGGACTTTGAGTTGCCAACGTTGGATCATTTGAAACCTCGGGGTCAGACGCACGCGAACATCCGCGCAAACCCATCTTGGGACACGAGGCGCCTCGGAGTCAAATTCAAGATTTCGCAATGTTTATAAGTAAATGTTATGGTTGTGTTTTTCTGGCTAAGGGTTTTCCATGGCTCGCGTCCATCCTCGACAAGTTGAGGCCTTTCGTGCCCTCATGCTCACCTCCAGCACCACGCGCGCGGCGCAGGTCATGCATGTCACTCAGCCGGCCATCAGTCGCCTGGTCAAGGATTTCCAATCGCAGGTGGGGTTGGTGCTGTTTGAGCGTGAAGGCAATCGCCTGACGCCCACGGCCGATGCGTTGGCGTTGTATGCGGAGGTGGAGCGCTCTTATGTAGGTTTGGAGCGCATCGCCCAAGCGGCCCAAGAAATTCGGGAACATCGCTCCGGTCGACTGCGCATCACGGGCATGCCCGCCCTGACCAATGGCATGCTGCCTCGACTGGCCGGACACTTCTTGGGTCAGCATCCCCGCGCGGACATTGCCATGTTTGGTTTGATGTCTCACGTGGTGCTCGATTGGGTGATCAGTGAGCAGTGCGACATGGGTTTTGCAGCCGGCCCCATCGAGCATCCTCTGGCCGTGAGCGAGCCGCTACCCACCGTGCGCTATGTGGCTGTGGTTCCTTTGGGCCACCCTTTGGCACGCAAGCGCGTGTTGCGCGCACAGGACTTTCAGGATCAGCCCTATATCGCCTTGGGCCCGACCACCCCATCCAAATTCCGCATGGACGAGCTCTTTGCGCGAGAAGCCGTGCCTCGGCACATCCGCGCTGAGACGCCTTTGTCGGAGATCGCCTGTGCCATGGTCTCTTCGGGGCAGGGGATCTCGGTGGTCGACCCTTTCACCGCCCGAGAATTTGAACGGCGCGGCGTGGTGGCCCGGCGCTTCTTGCCCGCAGTCGAATTTCAGGTGACGCTTTTGTACTCGCGCCGGCGGGGCCTGTCGCCCTTGGGTAGAGAATTTGCGCAGGACGTCGAGCGCTCGATTCGCGAGTTCAAGCGCGATTTTTCGGTGGCTCGTTGACCCAGTGCGACAAGGGTTCGGGCCGACCGACGATATAGCCTTGAACCACTCGAGCGCCCAGGGCGACCAGTCGCTCCAAAGTGGCCTCGGTTTCCACGCCTTCAAAGATCACTTCATGGCCCAGCGCACTGCACATGTCGATGACCGCCTTCAAAATGGATTGCACCCGAGCATCTTGTGCCTGCCGCACGAAGGACTGATCGATCTTGATCTTGTCCAGCGGCAATTGATGCAACCGAGACAGCGACGAATGGCCCGTGCCAAAGTCATCCATGCTCACCTGGCAACCCAGGTCTCGCAGGGCTTGCAGCTGGGATTGCAAGGCCGGCGTGATTTGGCCCAAGGCATCTTCGGTGACCTCGATTTCCAAGTGCTGCGCGGTGTCAGGGCCCGCCTGCAAGATCGAAGCCGTCATGTGACGGAAGTAATCTGGGTGTGACATCTCTTGAATCGACGCATTGAGTGCCACACGAATGTGAGGCCACTGTGCCCTCAAAGCGGGCAAATCCCGCAGCACTTGTGCCAGCACGAAGCGCCCCAGCGGGGGCGCCAAGGTGCCGTCCAACGCGACGGCCACAAACTCTGCGGGAGACACCTCGCCCAGTTCTTCATCGTGCCATCGACACAAGGCCTCAAAGGCCAGGATGTCTTGGGTGTGGATGTCCACCTGGGGTTGGTAGGCCAGACGCAAAGACCCTTCTTTGAGCGCCAGCGCCAATCGGCGCTCCACCAGCATCCGCCTCGCAGTTTGTGCGCCAATGCTCGGCGTGAACGGCTCCACGCATCGTCGCCCGCGTGCCTTGGCTGCGTAGAGCGCACCGTCAGCCGCTCGAAAGAGAGACTCCTGGTCCTGGGCATCGTCAGGGAAAAGCGCCACTCCGGCGCTGAACTGCAGCGTGATCCGAGTTGCTGGAGGGCCTGCCAGGTCAATCTGAGATTCTGGGGTGAAGGTGCGAACCAGCGCCCGATATTCGCTGGCACTTTGAGTCACTGGATGAAAGGCCAAGAATTCGTCGCCTGAGCGGCGGCACAGCACGGCCTGCTCGCCCAACCAGTCTCCCATGGTTCTGGCCGCTTCGCGCAAGACCTCGTCTCCCACGTGGTGCCCCAAGGTGTCGTTGATCGACTTGAAGTGATCCACATCCACAAAGAACACCGCCAAACGGTGCCCTTGGTGTGCGGCCGTTTGAAGGGCTTGCTCAAGCAGTTGATCAAACTTCAGCGCGTTGGGCAGCCCGGTGAGGCGGTCGGTGGTGGCCGTCTTTTCAAGCAATCGCTGGGTTTGCCGAAGTTCGGTGATGTCTGCGAAGACGACCACGCGGCCTTGGGGTGCGCCGGTTTCGTCCCTCATGATGCTGATGGAGGTGAGGCTGTCGTGGCGCTCGCCAGTCTTGCTGGCAAACGTTGCTGCACCTCTCCAGAATCCGCGCCTCATGAGATGCTGGACGATTTCTCCCTGGATCTCGGGCGTTTCCACCCATCGGTACAGCTGTCCGGCGTTTTGCCCCACGATTTCGCTGCGCAAAAACCCCGTCATGCGCTCGAAGGCCGGATTGACATCGGTGACCACGCCGTCGTTGTCGGTCACCAAAATGCCTTCCAACGCATTTTGCATGGCCAGTTGGGCTGGCCGCAGCTGCGACATCAGCCGACGCTGTTGATCGAGCGCGCGCTGCAGACGCAAGCCCGCGTCGGAGACGTCAGCCGCCACCGCAGCACCGCGGGGTGCCGGCTCTGGAAGATCGGGAGGCTGCTGGGCTGAAGGGGTGTTGGCAGACATGCAATGGGCCCATGCGCTGCGAGGCTCGCGCCGATATTACGACGAACGTGCGCCGCCCATTGACGCACAGAAAAAAGGCTCAGTGAAAACGTGAATAAAAGTGTCAACAAAACTGTAGACAATTTTGCTGATATTTTGTTCACACCTCAACCAGGGGTTTTGCTCTCGCCCATGCCGCCGCCTCGGTCTGCCAAAACAACGCGCTCTGCCTCACGTGGAGGGCAGAGCAGTGCGTCTCGGCCGGCAGCCAAGCCTGACATTGCTTTGGAATTGCGGCGGCGAATTGCGGCCCACGATTTGCCGCCGGGCTCCAAGCTCAGTGAATCGGAATTGGCGCAGGAGTTCGGTGTGCCCCGAACCCGTGTGCGAGATGCGCTGTCCGTCTTGGAACAACGCGGGTTGGTCGAGCGCATTCCCAACCGGGGCGCCGTGGTGATGCGTCTGGAGTGGGCCGACGTGGCGCATTTGTACGACGTGCGCGAAGTGCTCGAAGGCTTGTGCGTGCGCTTGGCCACCGCGCAAGCGCCCAAGAAGCGTTGGCAAGACGCGCTCCGGCACTTCAAAGGCCCCATGGCTCAATATGTGGCCGACGGCAACTTGGACGCTTACATCCAAGACTATGAAGCCTTTCGGCGCTTGTTGATCGAGTCCTCTGCCAGCCCGGTGCTTGAACAGATGCTCGACAGCATTTTGGAGCGCACGCAAACCCTGATTCGCCGCATCATCATTCTGCCCGGCCGCGCCCAACAAGGGTTGGCTCAGCACACCGCCATGTTGGAGGCCATGTGTGCGGGCGACGCCGAACAAGCCGAGGCGCTGCGACGCGCCAACATGCGAAGTGCCAAGGCTGTCCTTGAGCGTTACCAGAAATACTTGTTATGAATTTGCCTCCCTCGTCATCTTCATCGCTGGGCGAAGGTCCCTTGTCGGGCATACGGGTCCTGGAGATGGGTTCGACCGTGGCCGGCCCCTTTTGTGGCCGATTGCTGGCCGACTTTGGAGCCGAGGTCATCAAGATCGAAGCCCCCGAGGGGGACCCCGTGCGGACGATGGGCAAACGATTCCATGGCAAATCGCTGTATGCGGCCAGCATCTTTCGCAACAAGTCCATCCTCTCTCTCAATTTGCGACATCCGCGAGGTCGAGAACTGGCCGCTGATTTGGCCGCCCAAAGCGATGTCTTGATTGAGAACTTTCGTCCCGGGTCATTGGAGAGTTGGGGATTGGGATATGAGGCCTTGTCGCATCGCAACCCTGGGCTCGTGATGGTGCGCATCAGCGGATTTGGCCAAGACGGGCCCTACAGCCAACGCGCGGGATATGGGGTGATTGGCGAGGCGTTGAGTGGGCTGCGTCATTTGACGGGCGATCCAGATCGGCCGCCCGCGCGGGTGGCGGTGTCCATGACCGACTACATCACCGGCCTGTACGCGGCTTTCGGCACCGCCATGGCGCTGTTCGCTCGGCAAAGAACGGGGCGCGGTCAGGTGATCGATGCCGCTTTGTACGAAAGCGCCTTCAGCTTTATGGAGCCTTGGATTCCGGCCTTTGAGAAGACCGGATTCATCGCCAACCGGTGCGGCTCTCGATTGCCGGAGTCCACACCCAACAATCTCTACGCCACCGGTGACCAGCAGTTCATCCACATCACCGCCATGGGTGACGCCGTGTTCAAGCGCTTGGCCCAGGCCATGGGACAAGAGGCCCTGGCCTCGGACCCGCGATTTGCCACGGCAACCGCGCGCTCCGCCCACGTGGACGAACTCGATGATCTCATTGCGACGTGGACGCGGGCCTCGAGCCTCGAATCTCTGGAGCAGACCTTGAATGCGGCTGCGGTGCCGGCCATGCGCATTTTCACCATCGCCGATATTTTTGGTGACCCCCATTACCGGGCCCGTGGTGCCATCGTGCAAGCGCCTGATGACGATCTGGGATCGGTGGCCATGGCCAACGTCGTTCCCAGGTTGTCGCACACACCGGGGCGGGTGCGCCACGCCGGACATCACATCGGTGGCGACACCCGGCGGGTGTTGAAGGACCGATTGGGTTTGACCGAAGAGGCATTAAACGAATTGGAGGCCTCGAGTGTGATCCGCAGCGCGGACAGCCAGGCACAGACCGCTGCAGGTGAAGGAAGGGCTCCATGAGCACAAAAGAAGTGGAAGACCCCAGCCAAAGTCGCCGGGCGAAGATGCGCGAGGACTATGAACAGCGCCGTGAAAAAGCATTGGCCATGGGCGGAACCGCCAAACTTCAGAAGAGAAAGGCGCAAGGCCTGCTGAATGCACGAGAGCGCATTGACCGTCTTTTTGATCCGGGTACCTTCATTGAATCGGGCTTGTTTTCGACGTCAGCCGTCCCCGCAGACCAAGACAAATCACCCGGGGATGGCAAGGTTGCAGGCTTTGGAAAGATTCATTCGCGTGAGGCGGCCGTGGTGGCCAACGACTTCACCGTGATGGGGGCATCGAGCGCGGCCACCAACGGTCGCAAGATGTCGCACATGAAGCGCGTGGCCACTCAGCGCGGAATGCCGTTGATCTTTCTGGGGGAATCTTCTGGAGCCCGCATGCCCGATCACATGGGCTCGCGCGGCATGGGGCAACTGTTGGGCAATGACGGCTCGCAGTACCAGCGCATGCGCGAAATTCCTTGGGCTTCGGCCACCTTGGGTTTGTCTTATGGCTCGTCATCATGGTACGCCGCCATGTCGGACTTCAGTGTGATGCGCAAAGGCGCTGTCTTGGCCGTGTCCAGTTCGCTGTTGGCCTCGCTGGCGGTGAAAGAGGAGGTCGACCCTCAAGAGTTGGGAGGCTGGCAACTTCATGCCGAAATCACGGGCTTTGCAGACCTGGTGGTGGATTCTGACGAGCAGGCCATCGAGGCCATTCGTCAATTCTTGAGTTACCTGCCCAGCCATCATCAAGAGGCTCCTCCGGTGGCCCCTGTGCCGTCTGGCTCGGGTGAGGGCATGGATCGTATTTTGGACTTGCTGCCTGCGTCGCGAACCCAGGTCTACGATGTGCGCAAGGTCATCCGCACCCTGGTCGACCGGGACAGTTTCTTCGAACTCAAAGCCCGGTTTGGCAAGGTGGGCGTCACGGGTTTGGCGCGACTGGGGGGCAAGACCGTGGGCATCATCGCCAACAACCCGCTCTACAAAGGCGGTGCGCTGGACACCGACGCCTGCGAAAAGATCACGAGTTTCATTGTCCTTTGTGACTCATTCAACATTCCTTTGGTCATGCTGGTGGACACGCCCGGCTTTGTCATTGGCACCGAGGCCGAGAAGAAACGGGCGCCCGGCAAGATCATGAATTTCATGAACGCCTTGGCCTTGACGACGATGCCCAAGCTCTCAGTGGTCTTGCGAAAAAGCTACGGCCAGGCCTATCTCAACATGGGCGGCGGGCGCAACTCTGACGAGATGGCCGCGTGGCCCACGGCAGAGATCAGTTTCATGGACCCGCAGTTTGCGGTGAAGGTGGTGCATGGATTCAATCCGGGTGATCCGGGTTTTGATGACGCGCGTGCGGCCATGGACCGTGCCAACGAAGTCTGGGACATCGCTGCGATTTACGCCGCGCAATCGGTGGTCCTGCCCGAGCATACGCGCGACTACCTCATTCGCATGCTGGAGGTGCACGAGTTGCGCCTGACGGGCGGTGTGGGGCAGCATCTCATGCGGGCCTGGCCCACGAGTTTTTGATGATCGACAGGAGACCATGATGGCAAATCAACAATTGAAATCCGAAGTCACTGGCTCGGTCTGGCAAATTGCGGCCCAAGAAGGTCAGCGCTTGGAGCCTGGAGACACCGTCATGATCTTGGAGTCCATGAAGATGGAAATTCCGGTCCTGTGCGAAGACGGCGGCACCGTGGTGGAAATCTTGGTCGAGCCCGGTGAAGCCGTTTCTGAAGGCCAGCCCTTGGTGGTGGTGAGTCTGTGAATTCGCCTCACCCTGACGACACGGCTGCTTGGGCGGGCGCCTTAGAGGAACTCTCGGCACGTCGGGCCTTTGCACAGGGCTTGGGAGGGGCTCAAGCGGTTGAGAAGCACCACGGCCAAGGCCGACTGACGGTGCGTGAGCGCATTCAAGGGCTGGTGGATGCGGGGTCGTTCAAAGAAGTGGGAACGCTGACGGGGCAAGGCCACTACGAAGCCCATCAACTCAAGTCAGTGACTCCTGCGCCTTATGTGATGGGATTGGCCCAGGTGGATGGGCGTCCCGTGGCCGTGGGCGGTGAGGACTTCACCGTGCGCGGTGGCACGAGCTGGAGCGGCGATCGAAAAAAAGGTGGCCAGGGCGGATTTGTTGAAGACCTGGCCCATCAATATCGCATTCCCCTGGTCAACCTCATTGACGGGGCGGGCGGCAGTGTGACGTCCATTCAGCGCCGAGGGCATTCGGTGTTTCCGGGGGTGCACGGCTTTGAAAGGTCGGTCCAGCTGCTTGGC
>RFSP01000088.1 GCA_009923895.1 Betaproteobacteria bacterium
TTAAGCGGCTCTTGGCAGGGTGGTGGCCACCGAAGGCCGTTGACGCATCGCCACCGCCAAGTCGCGCAGCGCAGGTGTGGCGGGCAGCCAAGCCTGATCGCCGTAGCGGAACTGCTGATAGTCGTACAGCACCACGGCAGCAATGATGTCGAGTGTGGGAACGCGCCGTTCAGGATGGTCGCCGCCCATCACGGACACCAGTGCGTCCAAACGCTCCAGACCTTCGATCATGCTGCGTCGACGCCGCAGGCCCACAGGGGTTTCGTCAAACAGTGTTGGAGCCGTGACCTTGCGCGTGATGATGGTGTGGACCGACGCCTCAATGGCTCCGAGCGCAATGCCGGCGCGCGACAGGACACCGGCCACCTGCTCAGGCGAGCCCAGCACAGTGGGGTGCGCAGGCGCAGGCCAGATGGCTTCCAGCCATTGCACGATCAGCAAGCTTTCGGTCAGCGGTGTGCCATCGTCCAGCACCAAGGTAGGCACACGGGTGGCGGCATTGGCAGCGCGCAGGCGCGCATCATCGGCCCAGGGGTCGACGACGGTGGGCTCCACATTCAATCCCTTTTCCATCATGGCAATGCGCGCGATGCGCACAAAAGGCGACGTGGTGTTGGCCAGCAATTGCATGGAAGACTCCTTGTCTATCGGTCTTTGATCAGGCGGGCAGGGCACCCAACTGCTTGAGCATGCCCAGATTGTCCAACAGCGCCCAGTGCTCCACCAAGACGCCGTTTTCGAACTGGAACAGGTCCAACACGTCGATGTCGATCTTGCGGCCGGTGGCTGCCATGTCGCCGAAGGCGCCCGTGTGGGTGCCCTTGACCTTCAAACGCACCAGGACCTTGTTGCCCTCGGCCACGAAGTCCAGCAGGGGCAGTTCCATGTCCGGGAAGGCGGGCAGCAGCGCGTCATGCAGTTGAGCCACGCCTTCAGGGCCTTTGACCTCAAAGGGCAGACCCGGGTCATGACGGATGAAGTGGGGGGCAATGTGCCGTGCCATCCAAGCGGTATCACGGGCCAAGAAAGCCTTGAAATACTCACGGCAAAGTTGCTTGTTCAGTTCGAGTGTGCTCATGGGTTCTCCGTTGCAGTCGTTGATGGGTGAGGAAGACGTTGATCAGATGGCGGTCACGGTGTAGCCCAGCCGCGGGAAGTGGATGTGCAGATCGCCCGCCTGGGGGTCGCGTCGGTGGATCACGATGTCAAAGGCGTCAGCCGCAACCAAGGTCCCCTCCACAGGGACTCGGGCGTTGTCGTCGGGTGTGATGCGTACCGAGGTGCCGTGACGCATTCCACCGGGGTCACCGTCGGCGCTCAGGTGGGTGACCGGTGCGGGCTGGGCCTGGCGGGCCACTTCAAAGGCGGCTTCTGGCGACAGCGCGTTGGACGTGCCATGGCCAAAGGCCAAAATGCGGTCATACCAAGGCACGATGGGTGCGAAACCAAGCAACGTGTCGACGTCGGGCGGGCAGTTTTTGCGCAGCAAGAAGATGGTTTGCCAGCAGGCCAAATCGGCGGCACTGGGCTGGTCGCCGAACAAGAATTTTTTGCCAGCCAAGGCCTGTGCCAGCCAGCTCACCTGGGCGCGAACGAATTGCACATGTTCCTGGAATTGCGGTGCCATGGCCTCTTTAGAAATGTCGATGCCCAGGTAGCCTTCTTTGCGGTCCTTGATGAACTCAGCTGGAATGTGCTCCCCGATGTAGTGCACCAGCACACCAATGGTGGGCACCCACATCTGACGTTCCCAGGCAAAGCCCAAGCCGCGTGCCAGGCCTGCGCTGCCAGCAGGGAACAGCGAGGGCTCTGGCTTCAGGCGCTCTAAGGCGGACAAGATGGCGTGGGTGTCGCAATAAATGTCAGCGCCCATCTGCAGCACCGGCGCACGGCGGTAGCCGCCCGTCAGCGGCGACAGCAGCGGCCGAGGAGGCAGACCGGGAATGTCCACCGATTGCCAGGTCAATTGCTTGAAGCCCAAAGCAATGCGAACCTTTTCGGAGAAGGTTGAAAACTCGTAGTGATGAAGGATGGGGGTGTGCATGGTGTTTCCGTTCTTGAGGATCTTGGGGTGTCAGTACATGATGTGGCCGCCATCGACCACGATGGTCTGACCCGACACAAAGCCGGCCAGGTCTGAGAGCAGGTACAGGGCGGTGCCCACCAGGTCATCGGGGCGTTGTTCGCGCGAGATAGCCCGGGCTTTCAAGAAGCTTTGCTGCCACTCGATGGGGCGGTTTTTGGTGGCGTCGGTGATGACGAAGCCCGGTGCGATGACATTGACGCGCACATTGGCGGCGCCGCATTCCTTGGCCAGACCCTTGGTCATGGACAGCACAGCGCCTTTGGTGGCCACGTAGTGCAAGTAGCCAGGCTGGCCAGCGACGGCCACGACGGATGCGATGTTGACAATGGCGCCCGAGTTTTGGGCACGCATGGCGGGCATGACGGCCTTGCAGCAGTTCCACACCCCTTTGACATTGACCTGAAAGATCTTGTCCCAGATCGCAGGATCGATCTCCTCAAAAGGCGTGAGCTTGACCTCTCTGAAGTAGGCCGCGTTGTTGATCAAACCGTCGATTCGGCCATAGGCCTTGAGCGATGCGTCGGCCATGGCTTGAACCGAAGCGGAATCGGCCACATCCACGCGCACGGCAATGGCTTTGCCGCCCATGTTGTGGATCGCGTCCACGGTCTCTTCAGCCGCATTCATGTCGGCCACCACCACATTGGCGCCTTGTGCGGCGCATCCCAGCGCAAAGGCCTGGCCGATGCCTGTGGCGGCACCGGTCACGATGATGGTTCTGTTGTCAAGCAAGTGTCGTGCGGTCATGCCGTTTCCTTGGGTGAATGAGGAGGGTGAATCGATGGAGGGCGGCCTCGTCGAGAAGGCCTCGCGGCCGCCAGCGGAGAAAGAGGGCAATCAACCCACCGAAGATGACCATGCGCCAACCTTCGAACAGGCGGGTGGCTTCGAGCAAGCCCAGATCGAACCCAGATCCAAGCAAGGGCCCCAAAGGCGTGGCTAACCCACCGACCATGGCGTAACCCACGGCATGAACGCCCAGCATGACGTCGAAGATGGCCGGCTCGACGTAAGTCACTTGGTGCGCGTATAGGCCGCCTGCCAGGCCCGCCAATGCGCCCGCCACGCCTTGCGTCCACATTCGAACGCGATGCACGTTCACGCCCTGTGCTTGTGCCAACGTCGGGTCCAGCCCCACGGTCTGCATGGCCAGGCCCAGCCTCGTGCGCTCCACCTGCAAGAGCGCTATGAGGGCGACCAGCAGCAAGCCGCCCGCCAGAGCCAGGTAGGCCTGCTGGCTGAATTGCTGCTCAAACAGCCATCGGATCTGACGAAAGCCTTGCGTGCCTTCGGGCCCGACCCACTGGCCATCGGGCCGTTGCACACGCCACTCCATGCCGGACAGGCCCAAGCGGAAAAGTTCAGCCAGGGTCAATGTCGCCATGGCGTACTCCAGACCGCTCAGGTGCCGCACCAGCCACCCCACCGAGCCCGCTACCCCGCCGGCGCAAAGCATGGCCCCCACCAGAGCCCAAGGCAGAGTGCCTTGACCGGTCACGGTGATAAGAGCGGCGACATAGGCACCCAATCCAAAGTACGCCTGTTGACCGAGCGAGATGCGCCCCGTGCGCAGCACCAGCCACGCGGACAGGGCCAAGAAGGCAAGGATCACCCATTGAATGACCAAGCCGATGCCGGGCTCGCTCGCACACAAGGCGTCACGCAAGGCAGGCTCCCAGGCGATCGGTGCGCGAACGGCGCGCGCGCCACAGGAGCGCTGCCAATAGCAAAGCCCAAGCCGTTGCCTCGCGAGCCAAGGGTCCCCAGGCGGCTTGTGCATGAGACTCCAACACCCCGAGGACCATGGCGCCAACCAGCACGCCGCGTATGGCGCCCAAGCCGGCCAGCATGGCCACGGCCAACCCTTTGATCAGCAACCACATGCCAAACATGGGGGTCACCTGACCGTCCATCGACAAGACCGTGCAGGTGGCGATGCCTGACAGCAGGCAGGCCAGTGCAAAACCGAGGCGCTGGAGCCGTTGAACGCGCATGCCGCTCAGGTGGGCCGCGGCCACTTGCGATGACACCGCACGCAAACCCAGCCCGATGGTGCTGCGCTCAATCCAGCGGGCCACGCCCCACACCATGACCACGGTCAACGCAAAGGTGGCCAAGCGATCGGGACGCAGGCTCAACGCCCCCAACGTCCACTCCGTGGTGGCCGACACATCCGGAAACGGATGGACATGGCTGGGTTGCCAATTGACGGCAAGTTGCTCCAGCTGCATCCACAGTGCAAAGCTGGCGGCCAGAGCCGTCACTTGGCGAGCATCCAAGCCCACGGTCGTGTCTTGTCCGCGTTGCAGACCAGCGTTGGCCGGATCGGTACCAGCAAAGCACAAAAGGTCGATGTAGAGACCCACCACCACCGTGGCCACCAAGACACTGGCCCACACCCAAACTGCGGGCAACCCCAGGCGGGTGAACATCCAAGATCCCAAGTAAGCCGCCAGCAGAGCCCCGGCGCCATAGGCCAGATTGAGGCGGCGCATGACCCCAAAGCCCAGCGTCAGCCCAAGGCCGATCAAGGCATAGGGGCCGGCTTCCAGCAGCCCATCGACAGTGCGCTGCAGCCAGACCATGGGTTAGGCGGCCTGTTTGCCTGCTTCGGTGGACCCCACCTTGTCGGCGTGTCCTGCGAGGTAGGCCCGTTTTACGACGTCATCTTCCGCCAACTGGTCGGGCGTGCCTGAGAAGCTGACGCGGCCTTGTTGCAGAAGGAAAAACTGCTGGGCCACTTTCATGGCCATGTGCACGTTTTGTTCAACCAGAAAGATGCTGGTGCCTTCAGCGTGGAGCTGGCGGATGATGCCGAAGATCTCGGCCACCACTTTGGGGGCCAAGCCGACCGAGGGCTCGTCCATCAACAGCAGACGCGGACGTGACATCAAGGCCCGTCCGAGTGCCAACATTTGTTGCTCACCCCCTGACAGCGTGCCGGCCAGCTGCGAGAACCGCTCGCGCAAGCGTGGAAAGCGGTTGAGTTGCTGCTCGACGTCGTTGGCAACGCCAGCCCGGTTTTGACGACCATAGGCGCCCGCCAAGAGGTTTTCTCTCACGGTGAGCGCTGGAAACACCAAGCGGTTCTCGGGCACCAGCGCCAGGCCGCGTGCGACGATCTGTGCCGGGCTCAGACCGATCAATTCCTGGCCCTCAAACCGAATGGAGCCGCGTGTGGGTTTGAGAATGCCCGACAGCGACATCATGAGTGTCGTCTTGCCGGCGCCGTTGGGCCCCAACAGGCACGTCACCTCGTTTTCTCGAGCGCTCAGGCTCACGTTGCGCAAAGCCTCGATTTTTCCGTAGCTGCAGGCCAGGTCGCGGATTTCAAGCATGGTCTGTCTCCTCAGGCGCGCAGGGCGGTTTGCGCGAGCTCGTCGTCCTCGTCAGCGCCGAGGTAGGCTGCTTGCACTTGGGGGTCTTGCTGCACCTCATGCGGCAGACCTTCAGCAATCTTGCGTCCGAAATTCAGCACCACCACCCGATCGCTCACGCCCATCACCAGTTCCATGTGATGCTCAATGAGCAAGATGGTGCGGCCCTGAGAGCGCAGCGTCCGAATGCGTTGGTCGAGGTCATCAATTTCTTCGGCATTCATGCCGGCTGCAGGCTCGTCCAGCAGCAGGAGCGGGGCGCCAGAGATGGCCGCTCGTGCCAATTCCAGTCGACGCTGCTCGCCAAAGGCTAAGTTGCCCGCCAACAGGTCGCGCTTGCCTTGCAGCCCGCAAAACTCCAGCATCTGCTCGGCCTGCTCTCTGCCTTGTGCGGCCGATGCAAACCATCGCGCGCGCAATCCGGCCCATCCCGACTCGCGAACCACCCGCGCGGCCCACAGGTTTTGCCAAACCGACAGCTGCGAGAACAAACGAATGTTTTGAAACGTCCGGGCCATGCCGCGCTCGGCGCGCTCATGGGGTTGCAATTCGGTCACATCTTCTTGCAGAAAGCGCACCCGACCAGAGGTGGGCTTGTAGAGCCCGGCGATCAAATTCACCGTGGTGCTCTTGCCCGAGCCATTGGGGCCGATCAGGCCCAGGATTTCGCCTTGATGCACCGTCAAGTCGATGCCGTCCACGGCCTTGATGCCGCCAAAGTGGCGCGCCACGTTTTGGAGTTCAAGCATGACCGGTCCTTTCTTGAGGCACGGCAGTGCCTGATGCAGGCTTGCGGCGGTTGGTGGGCCACTGCAGCGGTGCGGCCAGCACGCCGCCTGGGCGAACCAGCATCACGGCCAAGATCAGCGCACCAAACAGCAGGCTGCGCCAGTCGCCGAGGAAGCGCAGACCTTCAATCAAGAGCCCTTGAATGAACACCACGGCCACCAAGGTGCCCGCCAGGCTCTTCAGACCGCCCAATATGGGGTAGGCAATGGCAAATGTGGCCAGCAAGATGGTGAAGTTGCCGTGTTCAATGTGCGTGGTGTTATGGCTGAAGAGCCCCCCTGCCAGACCGGCAATGACGCCCCCAATGCCAAAGGCCGAGACCTTGGCAATAGTCAGGTTGATGCCGGCACTTTGGGCGGCGACTTCGTCTTCGCCCACAGCGCGCCAGAGCGTTCCAACGCGTGAGCGATCCAGCCACCACAGGGTGAGCATCACAGCAGCCACCAGCGACCAAATGAGCGCCAGCACTTCCAGTCCACTCCAGGCGTGCGCGGGAAAGTAACGAATGCCGCCAAAGCCCAATCCGCCATCGGGGCCCACAGGGCCCTGCGGGGTTTGGACTTGCCATTTGAGGTTGAAGAACACCAGGCGTACGATCTCTGCAAAGGCCGTGGTGGCCACCACCAACATCAAGCCCTTGACGCGAAGCGCTGGAAAGCCGACCGTCACAGCGACCAAGCCTGATAACAACGCTGCAGCGGCCAACGCACCGCCCAGCGGCCAACCGGCCATGGCCGTCAGCATCCCAGCACCATAGGCGCCAATGGCAAAGAATCCCCCCTGAGCCAGGCTCACCTGACCCGTGTGGAGCACGCACCAGGCCGACAGGCCCAGCAGGGTGTGCACCCCAATGACTTGCATCAATCCGATGTAGAAGTCCATGGTTGGGCCTCAGGCTCAGTCGCGACCGCCGGGGGCTGCAAACAAGCCACCGGGTCGAAACACCAAGAATGCGAACAGCATGAGCATGACGTAGATGTCACGCTCACTGACGCCGCGTAAAAATTGGAAGAGATTCTCGACACCGCCCACAATGAGGCCCGCGAGGATGGCGCCCGGAATGCTGCCCAGCCCGCCGATGACCGTCACCACCAAGCCCTTGACCGTGAGGGGCAAGGTCAGCAGTGGCGACAGCACGCCGATGGCCGCACCGGTCATGGCGCCAGCGGTACCACCCAACAGCCCGGCG
>RFSP01000089.1 GCA_009923895.1 Betaproteobacteria bacterium
TGCCGGTGTTGATCACCAAGGCCCGAATGTGACTTTGGCCTCCTTGGTCTGCTTGGCCTGCCAGGTGAGCCCGGCAGACCTGCACGGGCGCGGCACAAAACCGGTTCTTGGTGAAGACACCCGCCACGGCCGCACCGGCATCGAGCGCAAACACCACCAGGTCACGCCGGTTGGCCTTGCGCACACCCGCCATGGCGGTACCGATGCGCACACCGGGCACGGCAAAGAGTTGGGCAGGGTCAACGGGAACGAGGTTGACAGGCATTTCTGGACCTCCAAAACGATGAGATCAGCCCGATCACATCAAGCCAATTTTCCGTGGCAGAACTTGAACTTTTTGCCGC
Organism: Betaproteobacteria bacterium; assembly: GCA_009923895.1. Classification (GTDB taxonomy): domain Bacteria; phylum Pseudomonadota; class Gammaproteobacteria; order Burkholderiales; family Burkholderiaceae_C; genus Rubrivivax. The sequence goes on from RFSP01000089.1 coordinate 345, forward strand.
TGCCACAGGGACAAGGCTCATTGCGACCCGTGCGGGAAAAATCGATACCGACCGTGGTTGGATCGGTTTCGGAAGTCACGCTGCCATCTTCGTTGGGGTGGGTGTAGCTGACATTGCTCAGCGCCTCCGCCTTTTGCTCCAGGGTCTCAGCGGCCTGAGCCACTTGTTCCTGCGTTTGAATGCGCACCGCCAACAAGGTGCGCGTGACTTCCATCTTCACCGTGTCAAGCAATTGAGCGAAGAGTTCAAACGCTTCGCGCTTGTATTCCTGCTTGGGATTCTTCTGTGCGTAGCCGCGCAGGTGAATGCCCTGGCGCAAGTAGTCCAGCGCGGCCAAGTGCTCGCGCCAGCGCCCGTCGATGGACTGCAGCAGCACCATGCGCATGAAAGGCGTGAACTGCTCGGTGCCCACCACGTCGAGCTTGTCCTGAAAGACTGCATCGGCCGCCGACACCACCTTGTTTACGATGTCGTCATCGGTGACAGAGTCGCTTTGGTCCACCTCTGCCTGCAAGGCCACCTCCAGCAGCCACTCGTCCTTGAGCGTCTTTTCAAGTCCTGGCAGGTCCCACTGCTCTTCGACGCTGTCGGCAGGCACGTAGGTACGCACCACATCGGTCAGGGCACTCTTGCGCAGATTGCCAATCTGGTCGTCCAGCGACTCGGCTTCCAAAATGACATTGCGCTGTTGATAGATCACCTTGCGCTGATCATTGGAGACGTCGTCGTACTCCAGCAACTGCTTGCGAATGTCAAAGTTGCGCGCCTCCACCTTGCGCTGCGCGCCCTCGATGCTGCGGGTGACAATGCCCGCTTCAATGGCCTCGCCTTCGGGCATCTTCAATCGGTCCATGATGGCGCGCACGCGGTCGCCCGCGAAGATGCGCATCAAAGGATCGTCCAGGCTCAAATAGAACCGGCTGGATCCTGGGTCGCCTTGACGGCCCGAACGACCTCTCAACTGGTTGTCAATACGACGGCTCTCATGGCGCTCGGTGGCGATGATGCGCAGTCCACCCAAGGCCTTGACCTGGTCGTGCAAGCCCTGCCATTCATCGTGCAAGGCCTGGGCCCTTGAAGCCTTTTCTTCATCCGTCAAGTTAGGGTCGGCTTGCAGGAATTGCACCTGCTTTTCCACATTGCCACCCAGCACAATGTCGGTGCCTCGACCTGCCATGTTGGTGGCAATGGTGATCATCTTCGGACGCCCCGCCTGCGCGACGATCTCCGCCTCTTTGGCATGCTGCTTGGCATTGAGCACCTGATGCGGCAGCTTGGCTTGGGTCAACAGGCCCGAGATAAGCTCAGAGTTCTCGATCGACGTGGTGCCCACCAACACCGGTTGTCCACGCTCATGACATTCGCGGATGTCGGCCAGCACTGCGTTGTACTTCTCCTGGCTCGTCTTGTAGATGAGGTCGTTTTCGTCTTTGCGGATCGTGGGCTTGTTGGGCGGAATGACCACCGTTTCCAGGCCATAAATCTCTTGAAATTCATAGGCCTCGGTGTCGGCCGTTCCCGTCATGCCCGACAACTTGTTGTACAGGCGGAAATAATTCTGAAAGGTCACCGAAGCCAGCGTCTGATTCTCGCTTTGGATCTCCACACGTTCCTTGGCCTCAACGGCCTGGTGCAGACCATCGCTCCAGCGGCGCCCGCTCATCAGGCGGCCGGTGAACTCATCCACGATCACCACTTCGCCGCTTTGCACCACGTAATGTTGATCGCGGTGGTACAGGTGGTGGGCCCTCAGGGCCGCATACACGTGGTGCATGAGCGTGATGTTGGCCGGGTCGTACAGGCTGGCGCCTTCCACCAACAGCCCTGCTTGCGCGAGCAAGGCTTCGGCATTCTCGTGCCCCGCTTCGGTCAGGTAGACCTGATGCTGCTTTTCGTCCACCGTGAAGTCGCCGGGCTCAATCACCCCTTCACCGGTGCGTGGGTCGGCTTCGCCAATTTGCTTTTTCAAGCCTGGCACCACGGCGTCGATGCGGCGGTACAGCTCGGTGTGGTCCTCGGCTTGGCCACTGATGATGAGCGGCGTGCGGGCCTCGTCAATCAAGATGGAATCCACCTCGTCAACGATGGCGTAGTGCTGGCCGCGCGACATGACGCGGTCTGCCACCTCGTAGACCATATTGTCTCGAAGGTAGTCGAAGCCAAATTCGTTGTTGGTGCCGTACGTGACATCGGCAGCGAAAGCCGTTTGCTTTTCTTCGCGGGACAGGCCGGGCACGTTCACGCCCACCGTCAGTCCCAAGAAGTTGTAGATGCGACCCATCCATTCGGCGTCGCGCCGGGCCAAGTAGTCATTGACCGTGACCACGTGCACGCCACGGCCGGCCAACGCATTGAGGTAGACCGGCAAAGTGGCCATGAGGGTCTTGCCCTCGCCCGTGCGCATTTCGGCAATCTTGCCTTGATGCAAGGTCATGCCACCCATCAGCTGCACATCAAAGTGACGCATTTTGAGCGTGCGCTTGCTGGCCTCTCGCACCACCGCGAAGGCCTCGGGCAAGATCTGGTCGAGGGTTTGGCCTTGTGAGAGCCGCTGGCGGAACTCATCGGTCTTACCGCGCAGCTGCAAATCATCCAGACGGCTGAAATCAGCCTCCAAGGCGTTGATTTGCTGCACCGTCTTCCGGTAGGTCTTCAGCAGGCGGTCGTTGCGACTGCCGAAAATCTGGGTCAGGAATTTGGGCAACATGGGCAATCAAGAGGGCTGTAAAGGGCCAAAAAAGTAAAGCCCTCCATGGTATCACCGGCGGGGCTTGCCCCCGCGGCCAGAGGCCTGGGCCCGAACGCCCGCCTGAGCGCCCGCCGCCAAAAAGCGCTCTGGGTCTTGCGGCACCCCATCGACCATGACCTCAAAATGCAAATGAGGCCCTGTGGATCGCCCGGAATTGCCCACTTTGGCCACCACCTGGCCGCGTTTGACGATGTCGCCCCGGCGCACGACGATCTGGCTGTTATGGGCGTAGAGGGTGGAAAGACCCCTGCCGTGGTCGAGTTCCAAAAGATGACCAAATTGGGGATGCCACTCGGTAGACACCACCACGCCGCCCGCTGCCGCCCGCACAGGCGTGCCGGGCTCGGCGGGAAAATCCAGCCCGCTGTGCAGGGCATTGCGGCCCGTGATGGGGTCTGGGCGAACCCCAAAACCCGACCCCACCTCGCCTTGAACCGGAGGGGTGCTGGGCACCACCAGGGACTGCAGTCGCGCCTCCAACAGCCGTGACTCGATCAGGGTGAACACATCGGCGTTCTGGTCGGACACTTCGTCCAAGCGCGCCAACACCCTTTGCAATTGATCCAGACTGGGCGTGTCCAGTGGCAGGTAAACGCCTCCAGCCCCTTCCGCCTTGGTTGCCGGTGCCTGGCGCAATGGTTTGAGTTCTTCGGGCTTCATGCCAGCCATGCCAGAGACCCGGTCTCCCACCGCCTCGAGCTTGAGCAACTTGGCCTGCAACTCGCCGACCTTTTGCGCCATGACATCCAGGTTCTCACGCATGATGCGATCGCGCTGGGCGATCTCGTCGCGCACCACGAGGCGCACAATTTGGCTGACCACCGGCCAGCCCTCGCGCGCCGCCTTCAAAAACACAAAGTGGTAGACCGTCCCTGAAAAAATCAACAGGGCAAAGACCAGCCCCAAAGCCGCCAGGCTGATTTGCAGGCCGCTGAAGGTCAACACCCGGGTGCGGGCGCCGACACCTCGGTGGGTGATCATGATCTGCATCGGCAAACTCCTGGCATGCAATGAGGGGCTTATCCCCTGGAGGACAACGAGTCTGCCATACTGGGGGTGTATGAGCGTGACTTCTGCTTCTGCCCTGCATTACCCCTGGTCCGACGCCCCTGCACCCGGCCAGACTGTCGAGGTCGCACCGGGTGTGTTGTGGATGAGAATGACCCTGCCCACCGCACTGAACCACATCAATGTGTGGGCCCTGGCCGATGGCGCAGGTTGGACGGTGGTGGACACAGGCATGCACACGCCGTCCACCGTGGATGCGTGGAACGAGCTGCTTTCGGCGCAAGGGCCCTTGCAAGGCCGACCGGTGACACGCGTGATTTCCACCCACATGCACCCAGACCATGTGGGCATGGCCGGTGCCCTGGTGCGGCGTTTTGGGGCACGGCTTTGGATGACGCGCCTGGAGTACCTGCACTGCCGGGTGCTGGTCAGCGACACCGGACGCCCCGTGCCACCCGACGGGGTTCACTTCTACCGTCGCGCTGGGTGGAACGATGCGCAGCTGGCGGGCTACCACGAGAAGTTTGGCTCTTTTGGCCGCTTCATCGATCAGCTGCCCGACAGCTACCGCCGCATTGAAGACGGCGAGGAGCTGACCATCGGCGCGCACACCTGGCAGGTGCTGGTGGGCCAAGGCCACTCGCCCGAACATGCTTGCTTGTACTGCCCCCAACTCAACCTCCTGATCTCGGGTGATCAGGTGCTGCCGCGCATTTCATCCAATGTCTCCGTGCACCCCACCGAGCCCGATGCCGACCCACTGTCCGAGTGGTTGGCCTCGATTGAGAAAATTCGTCATGCCGTTCCCAACACCACGCTGGTGCTGCCTGCGCACAATCTGCCCTTCAAAGGCTTGCATGAGCGCTTGGATGCCTTGGCCCGCAGCGTGCACACGGGATTGACGCAATTGCTTTTGGCATTGAGAGAGCCTCAGCGCACCATCGATGTGTTTGGCTCCTTGTTTGCACGGCCCATCAACGATCCATCGCTGTTGTTCATGGCCACTGGCGAAAGCCAGGCCCACCTCAATCATCTGATTCAACAAGGCCGCGTGGTCGTCGATCACGTCGACAGTCATCAAGCCGCCTGGTACCGAGCCGCATGAGTATTCGTGACATATTGAAGATGGGCGATCCCCGCCTCTTGCGCGTGGCCCAGCCCGTGCAGGCCTTTGACACGCCGCAGCTGAATGACTTGATCCAAGACATGTTTGACACCATGGCCCATGCCAACGGAGCGGGCCTGGCCGCCCCACAAATAGGCGTGGATCTGCAAGTTGTGATCTTTGGCTTCAAACACAATGTGCGCTACCCCGAGGCGCCGCCCGTGCCGCCCACGGTCCTCATCAACCCGGTCATTGAGCCCTTGAGCAACGAGGAAGTCGATGGGTGGGAAGGTTGTTTGTCGGTGCCGGGTCTTCGCGGCGTGGTCCCTCGCTGGAACCGCATTCGCTACCAGGGATTCGATGCCCGTGGCGTGGCCTTTGAACGGGAAGCCGACGGCTTTCACGCCCGCGTGGTGCAACACGAATGCGATCACCTCATTGGACGCCTGTACCCCACGCGCATGCGCGACCTGACGAAGTTTGGATACACCGAGGTGCTGTTTCCTGAGTTGGAGTCTGCCACCGATGACGACTGAAACCCCACCTCGGCATTCCACCACCACCGTGGTGTTGTTGCACCTGGCGCATGCCGTCGACCATTTGTTCTTGCTGATCTTTGCCACCACCGTCAGCAGCATGGCGCCGGACTTTGGCTTCACCCAGTGGCAAGACCTCATGCCCTTTGGCGTGGGCGCTTTCATCTTGTTTGGTTTGGGATCCATTCCAGCCGGTCGGCTGGGAGACCTGTGGGGCCGGCGCCAAATGATGATCGTCTTCTTTGTGGGCATGGGGGTCTCGGCACTGGCGGTGTCACTCACGCAATCGGCATGGCAACTGGCCTTGGCCTTGACGCTGATGGGTGCGTTCGCGTCCATCTACCACCCCGTGGGCATCCCCATGCTGCTGCAGACCGCCACACGGCCGGGCCTGGCCGTGGGCCTCAATGGCTTGTCGGGCAATATGGGCGTGGCCGTGGCGGCTGCATTGACAGGGCTGTTGGTACAAGTGGCGGGTTGGCGCTGGGCTTACGCGCTACCGGGTGTGGCCGCTTTGGCTCTGGGTGCTTGGTTTGCACTTACTTCGCCACCCGAAACGATGGCACCCGCCAAGCGCAAAGGCGGCCCCAAGGTCACGCTCACGCCCGCGCAGCTCGCGCGCTTGCTTCTGGTCATGACCATTGCTTCATCGTGCGGCAGCGTCATCTTCAACGTCACCACCAATGGCAACGCCCAACTCTTGGCCGAACGATTTAAGGGCCTCATGGAAGACCCCGCCCGGCTCGGCCTGTTGCTGGCCGCGCTCTATGCCCTCGCGTCGTTGGCCCAAGTGGTGGTGGGGCGCTTGCTGGACCGCATGGCCCTCAAGCCGCTGTACCTGATCATGTCGATCGCCCAGCTGCCCTTTTTGCTGTTGGAAGCCAACACCCAAGGCTGGTGGTTTTATGCCTTTCTCGTTGGCACCACCATCTTCATGTTCGGCGCCGTGCCCTTCACCGACACCATGATCGTGCGCTACATCGAAGACGGCATGCGGTCCCGCGTCACTGGCATGCGTTTGGCCATGAGCTTGTCAGTCAGCTCCTTCGCCTTGTGGGTCATGGGCCCACTGGTCAAGAGCTGGGGCTTTTCTTCCATGCTGTGGATCCTGGCCGGCTTCGCCGCCTTGGCCACGCTCGCAGTGTTGGGCCTGCCCAAAGAGCCCAAGCCCGTCACCTAGGGCGCCTAAGGCGCCCGGTCATTCCCATCGCTCCGTCATTGCGAGCGAAGCGAAGCAATCCAGCCCAGCCCCCGAGGTCGATCGGGGCGACTTCTGCGCAGCCGAGAAGCACAGGATCGCTCAGGTTCCGGCGGGCACAGCCCGACGGTGACTGCGGGTGTCTGAGCCCGCTTCAATGGGCACCATTGGAGCGGGCGAGTTCCGCAGTCACCTGAGCGAGCCGAGCATCGCAGGGCAGTTGCGCTTCAAGTATTGAAGCGCAACCTGCGCAGCGGGAGCCCCGATCGGCCTCGGGGGCTGGGCCGCGCGAGAAGCTGAATGTCGAGCTTTGTCACCGCGGGGTGGATTGCCGCGCCGCATGCGCAGCTCGCAATGACGGTACGGAGGGGCGGACCGAGGAGAGTGGTGCCGACTATCCGAATCGAACGGATGACCTCCCGCTTACAAGGCGGATGCTCTACCAGCTGAGCTAAGTCGGCGATGACCGA
>RFSP01000090.1 GCA_009923895.1 Betaproteobacteria bacterium
GCAAGAAAAAGCGGGTTGGATTTTGCGCAAACTGCAGGAACAACAAGACCGCGCCCGACGTCTGGCGCAGGCGCGGGTGGAGTGGAAAGACGGCACCACGCTTCCCTTTCTGGGAGAGTCCATCATCTTGGTGCTGGATCCTCGGCAGACGGGCGTGGTGCTGAACACGTCTCAAGAGACCTTGCCCGGGGTGCCACGCGCCACGCTCCATGTGGGATTGCCCCATACTGCAGAAGCCGAGCAGCTCAGAGAGGCCGTTCAGAGTTGGATGCAGCGGCAGGCCCGGCGCATTTTCGAGGAACGGTGTGAATGGTTTGCCCAGCGCCTGGGCGTCGAGGTCCGTCGGGTCTCGCTCAGCTCGGCACAGACCCGCTGGGGCAGCGCCAGCGCCGATGGCGTGATTCGGCTGAACTGGCGGCTGGTTCATTTTGCGCTGCCCATCATCGATTACGTGGTGGCTCACGAATTGGCCCATCTGCGGGTCATGGACCACAGCCCGCGGTTTTGGGAGGTGGTGGAGTCTGTGGTGCCCGACTACAAAGAGCGCCGTGAAGCCTTGAAAGACGACGTGCTCCCCCAGTTTGGCTGATGCGGGAAGAAACACTGGCCGAAATGGCCCATCATGAAGCACGTTTCAAGCGTGTGTGGGCCCGTGGCTCGAGAAAGCCCGCGGCAAGCCAGCACCGATAGCATGTCGCTGCGTCACTGGAAATTTCAAGGAGAACCCCGTGGACCTGCCAGGACTGAACTTCGAATTGGGCGAGGACATTGATGCCTTGAGAGACGCGGTGCGCGAATTCGCGCAAGCCGAAATCGCACCGCGGGCGGCCCAAATTGACCGCGACGACCAGTTTCCCATGGACCTGTGGCGCAAGATGGGCGATTTGGGCGTGCTGGGCATCACCGTGCCAGAGACCTACGGCGGCGCGAACATGGGCTACCTGGCCCACATGGTGGCCATGGAAGAAATCAGCCGTGCCAGCGCCAGCGTGGGTTTGAGCTATGGCGCCCACAGCAATTTGTGCGTCAACCAGATCAAGCGCAACGGCAATGACGCGCAGCGCGCCAAGTACCTGCCCAAGCTGATCTCCGGAGAGCACGTGGGGGCTCTGGCCATGAGTGAGCCGGGCGCGGGCTCTGACGTCATCAGCATGAAGCTCAAGGCCGAGGACAAAGGCGGCTATTACGTGCTCAACGGCAACAAGATGTGGATCACCAACGGCCCCGACGCCAACACCTTGGTCGTGTATGCCAAGACCGAGCCCGAGCTGGGGGCGCGAGGTGTCACCGCCTTTTTGATCGAGAAGGGCATGAAGGGATTTTCCATCGCCCAAAAGCTCGACAAGTTGGGCATGCGGGGATCGCACACCGGCGAATTGGTGTTTCAGAACGTGGAGGTTCCCGCGGACAACGTGCTGGGCAGCGTCAATGGCGGCGCCAAGGTCCTGATGAGTGGTTTGGATTACGAACGGGCCGTCTTGGCTGCCGGGCCCATTGGCATCATGCAATCGGTCATGGACCACGTGGTGCCGTACATCCACGAGCGAAAACAATTTGGGCAGAGCATTGGCGAATTCCAGCTCATCCAAGGCAAGGTGGCCGACATGTACACGGTGTTGCAGGCCGCACGCTCGTTTTGCTACACCGTGGGCAAGAACCTCGACCGTCTGGGCAGCGAGCACGTGCGCCAAGTGCGCAAAGACTGCGCAAGCGTCATTTTGTGGTGTGCCGAAAAAGCCACCTGGATGGCCGGCGAAGGCATTCAGATCTTTGGCGGCAACGGCTACATCAATGAGTACCCCTTGGGCCGCCTTTGGCGCGATGCCAAGCTCTACGAGATTGGCGCGGGCACCAGCGAAATTCGCCGCATGTTGATTGGGCGGGAGCTCTTTTCGGAGACGATGTGATGGCCGATTCAGACGACGATTTGCGAGAGCTCTTCGAAAACAACCGCCGTTGGGCCGCGCAAACCGAGGCCCGGCAGCCGGGGTTCTTTACTCGGCTGGCCCAGCAGCAGGTGCCCCGATACATGTGGATTGGATGTGCCGACAGCCGGGTGCCAGCCAATGAAATCACGGGTTTGGACCCTGGGGAAGTGTTCGTTCACCGCAATGTGGCCAACGTGGTGGTGCACTCGGATCTCAACGCTTTGTCCACCGTGCAATTTGCCGTGGAACACCTCAAGGTCGAGCACATCATGGTGGTGGGCCACTACGGCTGTGCCGGCGTGCGCGCGGCCCTCAGAGGCCTGCGCGTGGGGCTGGCCGACAACTGGTTGCGCCATGTGTACGACGTGAAGATGCGTCACCGCAAACGTTTGGAACATTTATCGCCCGAAGAGCAAGAAAACACGCTGTGCGAGATCAATGTCATCGAGCAGGTGGGCAACGTGGCCCTGTCCACGGTCATCCAAGATGCGTGGACTCGCGGTCAAAAAGTGTCCGTGCATGGCTGGGTGTATGGCTTGAGTGATGGGTTGTTGAAAGATCTCGGAGTCACCTTGACAGGCCCCGACGAAGTGGTAAACAAATATTCCGCCGCGCTCAAACGCTACCCCAGGCAGAGTTAATCCCATGTTTCCGCAACGCATCACCGATGCACGCGCTTACGACATTGCGCGGGCGATGCTGGACGGTTTCAACCGCCACTACACGCTGTTTCGCCAGGCGAGCGCCCAAGCCAAAGCGAGGTTTGAACAGGCCGACTGGCAGGGGCAACAACGCGCGCAAGCCCAGCGCATCGAGTTCTATGACCGTCGTGTGGCCGAGGCGGTGGAGCGGCTGCGCAGCGAGTTTCGGGCCGATGAGCTGCCCAGCGCAACCTGGCAGCAAGCCAAGCTGCAATACATCGGCCTACTCACCGATCACCACCAGCCGGAACTGGCCGAGACCTTTTTTAATTCGGTGACCTCGCGCTTGCTCCATCGCAGCTACTTTCGCAACGATTTCATTTTTGTGCGGCCCGCCATCTCCACGGAATACATCGAAAACGACGAACCGGCCTCACTACCCACCTACCGAGCCTATTACCCCACCCGCGACACCTTGCACGAGACCTTGGTGCGCATCATCCACAACTTCCAGCTCGGCGTGGCCTTTGAAGATTTGGATCGCGACGTAGACGCCGTGCTGCGGGCCATGCAGTCGCAGCTCAAGCTCCCGCTGTCGTCGTGGACGCTGCGCGCCAATTTCCAAATTCAGGTGCTGTCTTCTCTGTTTTATCGCAACAAGGGGGCGTATCTGGTGGGCAAGGTCATCAATGGGTACACCGAATTGCCCATGTGTTTGCCCATCTTGCACAACGAGCGCGGACAACTGCTCATCGATACAGCGCTCTTTCGCGAAGACGACCTGCTGCTGGTGTTCAGCTTCGCACGGGCCTACTTCATGGTGGACATGGAAGTGCCCAGTGCTTACGTGCAATTTTTGCGGGGCCTCATGCCTCGAAAGGCCCGCGCCGAGCTCTACAACGCATTGGGTTTGCAAAAGCATGGCAAGAATCTGTTCTATCGCGACATGCTCGCCCATTTGCGGCATTCCAGTGACCGCTTTCGTATCGCGCCAGGCATCAAAGGCATGGTGATGCTGGTGTTTGACCTGCCATCATTTCCCTACGTCTTCAAAGTCATCAAAGACTTTTACCCCTCGCCCAAAGACACCAGCCGAGAGCAGATCAAGGGCAAATACTTGCTTGTTAAGCAGCACGACCGCGTCGGTCGCATGGCCGACACGCTCGAATACAGCAATGTGGCCTTCCCGCGCGCCCGCCTCGAAGAAGAGTTGGTGGCTGAGATGCGGCATTTCTGCCCCAGTCTTATCGAAGAAGATGGGGATATGTGGATCATCAAGCACGTCTACATCGAGCGACGCATGATCCCCCTCAACATCTACTTGCAAGATGCCGTCAGGGATGGGGCGCAAGCGCAAATTGAGCAGGCCGTGGTGGAATATGGCAATGCCATCAAAGACTTGGTTGCGGCCAATATATTTCCTGGCGACATGCTGTGGAAAAATTTCGGCGTGACGCGGCACGGCAAGGTCGTGTTTTATGACTATGACGAAATTGAGTACATCACCGACTGCAATTTTCGTCGGGTGCCACCCCCGCGCAACGAAGAAGACGAAATGTCGGGGGAGATCTGGTACGCAGTGGGCCCCAAAGATGTCTTTCCAGAAACCTTTGAGCCCTTCTTGTTGGGCAACCCGGCCGTGCGCGAGGTGTTCATGCGACACCATGCCGACTTGTTAGACGCTGATTTTTGGCAAGGTCACAAGGATCGGATCCTGGCCGGCCAGGTCCATGATGTGTTTCCGTACGAGCCGTCCAAGCGGTTTTCTGTCTCCCATTTCAATCAAGGATGATCGCCATGCAAGACCCTGTTGTGATTGTGTCCGCCGCCCGAACGCCCATGGGCGGGATGTTGGGCGACTTTGCCAGCCTGAGCGCCTCCGAATTGGGGGCCGTGGCCATTCGTGCGGCCGTGGATCGGTCTGGCGTTGCCAAAGAACGCATCGATGAGGTCTTGATGGGCAATTGCCTCATGGCCGGCCAGGGGCAGGCCCCCGCCAGGCAGGCCATGCGGCGAGCCGGCCTGCCCGACTCCACCGGCGCTGTCACCTTGTCCAAGATGTGCGGCTCGGGCATGCGGGCCATGATGTTTGCGCACGACATGCTGTTGGCGGGCAGCGCGCAAGCCATGGTGGCCGGTGGCATGGAAAGCATGACCAACGCACCGCACCTCCTGTTTGCACGCAAGGGTGTGCGTTACGGCGCTGCCACCATGTTTGACCACATGGCCATGGACGGGCTGGAAGACGCTTACGAGCGGGGCAAGGCCATGGGCGTTTTTGCCGAGTCCTGCGTCGACAAGTTCGGCTTCACACGGCAGGCGCAAGACGCCTTTGCCATCTCCTCCACCACCCGTGCCAAGGCGGCGCACGAGAACGGTCACTTCGACTGGGAGATCGCCCCGGTGACCTTGTCTGGCAAGGGAGGTGACACGGTGGTCCAGCGCGACGAGCAGCCGTTCAAAGCCAAACTCGACAAGATCCCGTCCCTGAAGCCGGCCTTCAAGAAAGACGGCACCATCACGGCGGCCAACGCCTCCAGCATTTCTGACGGTGCCGCTGCATTGGTCTTGGTGCGCGAGAGTACCGCCCGCGCTTGGGGGCTACAACCGGTGGCGCGCATTGTGTGCCATGCGATCCATGCGCAGGCCCCCGAATGGTTCTCCACAGCGCCCGCTGGTGCGATTCAAAAGGCACTGGCCAAAGCAAACTGGAAAGCAAGCGACGTGGACTTGTGGGAAGTCAATGAAGCGTTTGCCGCCGTGACCATGGCCGCCATGGCCGAGCTGAATCTTTCGCATGACATCGTCAATGTGCACGGAGGCGCCTGTGCCTTGGGGCACCCCATTGGCGCCAGCGGCGCGCGCATCGTGGTCACCCTGTTGGGGGCATTGCGTGCCCGTGGTCTGAAGCGGGGCATGGCATCGCTGTGCATCGGGGGCGGTGAGGCCACCGCCATGGCGCTGGAGATGTGTTGATGCAGGCATGGGCCGCGATGGGGCTGGCCGATGGGCACACCTGGGCGGTGTTTGTGATGGCCACCGCCGTGCTCAATGCCACCCCGGGTGTGGACCTGTTGCTGGTGGTCTCCCGGACATTGCAGGGGGGCGCGCGCGCGGGGTGTGCCGCCGCCTTGGGCATTGGGGCGGGGTGTGCGGTGCATGCACTGGCGGCGGCTTTGGGTCTGGCGGCCGTGCTCGCGGTCTCTGCGGTGTGGTTTTCGGCCGTGAAGATCGGGGGCGTCGCCTATCTGTTGTGGACCGCTTGGGGATTGTGGGCCGTGGCCTTGGCCCGGGAGCCCTTGCCCACGGTCTCTACCGAGGGTGGCGTGTCGGGTGGTGAGATCCGCCCCGAGCGCAGCGGCGGGTGGGCAGAATTTCGCCGAGGCCTGCTCACCAACGTCTTGAACCCCAAAGTCGCCCTCTTTTTCCTGGCCTTCGTGCCGCAGTTCATTGCACCCGAAGTGCACCACAAGACCGCCGCCTTTTTGGTCCTGGGGGCTGCTTTCGTGTTGCAAGGCACGCTCTTCTTGTGGCTCGTGGCGGCCGCCGTTTCTCATTTGAGGGGGTTGGCGTTGCCACACATCTGGCAAAGAGGCCTTCATGGTGTGGCAGGGTCGATGTTTGTGATCTTTGCGTGGCGCTTGTGGGCGTTCAAGGAGGCTTCATGAAAGTGTTGGTCCTGGGTGCTTCCCGAGGCATCGGTTTGGAGTTTGTGCGGCAATACCGCGAAGAAGGGGCCGCCGTGACAGCCACGGCCCGAGACGACGAAGGCTTGGCGCGACTCAAAGCCTTGGGGGCCACCGCTTTCAAGCTGGATGTGGTCGATCCGGTGAGTGCCGCGGGCCTCGCCTGGCATGTGGAAGGTCTGGCTTTTGACGTGGTCATCCTCAATGCGGGCGTCATGGGCCCGCGCCATGGGGGCTTGGAGCCGCCGACGCAGGCCGACTTTGATCTCGTCATGCACACCAATGTCTTGGGGCCCATGTGGTTGTTGCCGCAACTCAAAGACGTGTTGGCGCCTGAAGGACGCTTGGCAGTGCTGTCGTCTCGAATGGGTTCCATCGGGTTGCGCACGGCGCCCAACGCGTGGCTGTACAGAGCTTCCAAAGCGGCTTTGAATTCTGTCCTCAAGGACGCATCGCTGGCGTTGCAAGGCCAAGCCGTCTGCGTGGCATTCCATCCGGGTTGGGTCCGCACCGACATGGGCGGTGCGGGGGCCGACTTGCCGGTGACCGACAGCGTGAGCGGCATGCGTGCCACCCTCCAGCGTGTGGGGCCCGCCGACAACGGAGGATTTTTCAACTTCGACGGCTCGCCTTTGTCTTGGTGAGGCGGATGTGCTGTGTTCTCTCTGGGCTCATGACAGGAGTGTTGTCCCATGCTGTTGACTGAAGACCATTTGGCTGTCCAAGAAGCGGTGCGCGCTTTTGTGCAGGCAGAAGTGACGCCGCACGCCGCAGCGTGGGACAAATCGCACGAATTTCCCAAGGCGGCCCTGCAGGGGTTGGCCCGTCTGGGCTGCTACGGTGTGGCGGTCCCCGAGGCCTGGGGCGGTGCAGGTCTGGACTATCTGGCGCTGGCCGTGATCCTCGAAGAAATTGCCGCCGCAGACGGCGCCACCAGCACGGTCGTCAGTGTCAACAACTGCCCCGTGTGCTCCATCTTGATGATGTTTGGCAACGATGCGCAAAAGGCAGAGTTTTTGCGCCCCCTGGCGCGGGGAGACATGTTGGGGGCTTTTTGCCTCACGGAGCCCCATGTGGGCTCGGAAGCGGGGGGATTGCGCACCACGGCCACCCGGGACGGCGACCACTACGTGCTCAACGGCGTCAAG
>RFSP01000010.1 GCA_009923895.1 Betaproteobacteria bacterium
CTCCTCGATCGCCGCGGTCTGACCGATCTGCCCGACGACCGTCACGTCCTTCGCGGCCTTCTTTGGCCTCTTGCGTGGCTGGCGACTGGGCTGCGGATTTGTCGGCAGGCGCAGGCGTTGAAGAGCCGCCGAAAAGGCTCTTGATCCAACCGAAGAAGCCACCCCCAGCCGGTGTGACGGCCGGGGTCGCTGGCACGGGGGCCGCCGCGGGCGCGGGTTTGACAGCCGGAGGCGGTGCAGGCTGGTCAGGAAGCACGCCCTTGATGACGGGCTCTTGCTTGGCCTTGGCCTTTTCACGGCGGGTGATGCCCACCTCTTCGTCGGGCTCCTCGACCATGGTGTAACTGGCTCGGAAGTTGTCCAGACGAGGATCGTCGTGTCGCAGGCGTTCCAGCTTGTAGTTGGGCGTCTCGAGGTGTTTGTTGGGCACCAGCAGCACGGTGACACGCTGCTTCATTTCGATCTTGGTGATCTCGGTGCGCTTTTCGTTGAGCAAGAAGCTGGTGACTTCCACCGGCACCTGCACATGAACGGCCACGGTGTTGTCTTTGAGGGCCTCTTCTTGAATGACACGCAGGATCTGCAGGGCAGAGCTTTCGGTGTCACGGATGTGGCCGGTGCCATTGCAGCGAGGGCAGGTGATGTGGTTGCCTTCGGACAAGGCAGGACGCAGTCGCTGACGGCTGAGCTCGAGCAGTCCAAACTTGCTGATGGAGCCGAACTGCACGCGGGCGCGATCGTTGCGCAAGGCGTCGCGCAGACGTTGCTCGACCTCGCGACGGTTCTTGCTCTCCTCCATGTCAATGAAGTCGACCACGATGAGACCACCGAGGTCGCGCAAGCGCATTTGGCGCGCGATTTCGTCAGCAGCTTCGAGGTTGGTGCGGGTGGCCGTCTCTTCAATGTCCCCGCCCCGGGTGGCCCGGGCGGAGTTGACGTCCACGGCCACCAGCGCCTCGGTGTGGTCGATGACGATGGCGCCCCCCGAGGGCAAATTCACCGTGCGCGAAAACGCCGTTTCAATCTGGTGCTCGATCTGGAAACGGCTGAACAGCGCTGCGTCGTCGCGGTAGCGCTTCACGCGATTGGCCGTCTCGGGCATCACGTGGTTCATGAATTGGTGCGCCTGATCGAAGATATCGTCGGTGTCGATCAGAATCTCGCCGATGTCGGCGGTGAAGTAGTCGCGAATGGCGCGAATGACCAATGAGCTTTCCTGGTAAATCAGGAAAGCGCCTTTGCCCGCTTTGGAGGCCTCGTCAATGGCGCTCCAGAGTTTGAGCATGTAGTTCAGGTCCCACTGCAGTTCGGCGGCGCTGCGACCAATGCCGGCCGTGCGTGCAATGAGGCTCATGCCTTTGGGGTAGTCGAGCTGCTCGAGGTTGTCTTTGAGCTCCTCGCGGTCTTCGCCTTCAATGCGCCGGCTCACGCCGCCCCCCCGGGGGTTGTTGGGCATGAGCACCAAGTAGCGTCCGGCCAGGCTGACGAACGTCGTCAGGGCCGCCCCCTTGTTGCCGCGTTCTTCTTTTTCAACTTGAACCAGCAGTTCTTGGCCTTCTTTGATGGCGTCGCCAATTTTGGCCGAGCGCACATCCACGCCTTCGCGGAAGTAGTTGCGCGAGATTTCTTTGAATGGCAGAAAGCCGTGACGCTCTTCGCCGTAATCCACAAAGCAGGCTTCGAGTGCGGGCTCCACCCGCGTCACCACGGCTTTGTAAATATTGCCTTTGCGCTGTTCGCGGCCTTCAATTTCGGTTTCGAAGTCGAGGAGCTTTTGTCCGTCGACGATGGCCAGGCGCCGCTCTTCGGGCTGCGTGGCATTGATGAGCATTCGTTTCATTTGTCTGGTGCACTCCAACAGGGTCTGCCTTGCGGACAGACTCAAAGGCGCCGAGGGTCCTTGAATGGAGGACCCATGGCGCGATCTCCGATGCACGAGAAACGATGCAAGAACCGATGAATCGAATCGCCCTGGACCGCGGAGCGACCGGTTCCCTTGCCTGTGGGGCGAAGCGAACGCAGTCTTTAATTCAGCGGCGTTGGCGCTTGCGAGAGAACGCTGAGGTGGCCGTGCGAAGCGCAGGAGCAGAACACCCGGTCGCCACACCCCAACGCGCTTGGCGCAGTGGGGTCGCCGTCCGCCAACGGCCACGCCAGGCACAGCCCGGGGTCACGTTGAGGAGGGTGGGAAGAGGTCTGCATCGTCGTCACAAGGAACGTCAATATTCAAACGCATGGAGTCCAGCGCAAGCTGGGCCCCGTATCAATCTTTCGGTGCCAGGCTGTTGGTCAGAACAAACCAGGCGGTTCTTGTTGTTCGAGTCTCTGCCGCTTGGACCTCGAGGCCTCTGCGCTCACTTCGGGACGCGCAACCGACGTCGGGTGCCATGCGTTGCATCAACGCTTGTGGTCGCCGGAGAAAGGAGGGACTGTCACACGCTCCTTTCAAGTCGACCGAACCAAGTGCGGCGGCGCTGCCCGGGTAAACTCCCAAAAATCAAGCACTTGCAGCACACACGTGGAACGCCGCATTATAAGGGGCGAAGCGCCCGCCAAGGGCCCCGCCGTCCGGCGCCTGGTGGTGGACGAGGGGTCTGAAGGGCAGCGCCTGGACAATTTTCTTGTCAAAGTGCTCAAGGGTGTCCCCAAGACCCATCTCTACCGGGTGATCCGTTCGGGGGAGGTGCGCGTGAACGCGGGTCGGGCCGCCGCCGACACCCGGCTGGCGCTGGGGGACGTGGTGCGCATTCCGCCGATGAGGATGGAGAAGGCGGAAAGATTGCTTCGCTTTGCTCGCGATGACGAGAGTGACGTACAGACGCCACGGCGGGTGCAGCAAAGCCATCCAACCCGGGAATTCCCGGTGTTGTACGAAGACGACGTGCTGCTGGCCATTGACAAGCCCGCCGGCGTGGCGGTGCATGGGGGCAGCGGCGTGAGCTCAGGGGTGATCGAGCAGTTGCGTCAAGCCCGACCAGGGGCCAAGTTTTTGGAGTTGGTCCACCGGCTGGACCGAGAAACCTCGGGGGTGTTGCTGGTGGCCAAGCGCCGTTCGGCATTGACCCATTTGCAGGACCAGTTTCGGGGGCGCGGGGTGGACAAAACCTACGCAGCGCTGGTGTGGGGCGACTGGCCTGACAAGCTCAAGGTCATTGACGTGCCCCTGCACAAGAGCGTGGGTCCGCACGGAGAGCGTGTGGTGCGCACCACGTCTGCCGACGATCTGGCGGGCCAGCGCTCGATCACCTTGGTCAAAGTGGTGCAACATCTTTCTGGCTGCACGCTGTTGGATGTGACCATCAAGACGGGTCGCACGCATCAGATTCGGGTGCATTTGGCGTCCCAAGGACACTCCATCGTGGGGGATGATCGCTACGGGGACTTTGCGGCCAACAAGGCCCTGGCACGTGCCCCCCAAGGACAGCCTCGCTTGGCTCGCATGTTTTTACATGCCCGGCGTCTGGCTTTGACCCACCCCGTCTCTGGGGCGGCCTTGGAATTTGCCTCGCCCTTGCCGGCGGATTGCAAGGTCTTTCTGGGTGAGCTCGAAGCCTCGGCCCGGGCGTAATGGACAATCACTTTCTGTGAAAAGACGCTTTGACCTGATTGCCTTTGACTGGGATGGCACGCTGTCGAACAGCACGGCCTTGATTGCCCGGTCGATTCAGAACGCGTGCCAAGATGTGGGCACGACCGTGCCCACGCTGGAGCAAGCGTCTTATGTGATCGGATTGGGCCTTCGCGATGCGTTGACCTATGCGGCCCCCGACTTGCCGCAAGACCGATACAACGACCTCGCTGCGGCCTATCGAAAGCATTACTTTGCGAGCCAGCACGAGCTGGTGCTGTTTGATGGCTCGCTGGACATGTTACGGACGCTCAAAGAGCGCAATCATTTCCTGGCGGTGGCCACGGGCAAAAGTCGCCGCGGGTTGGATGAGGCCTTGGCCCATGCGCAGTTGGGCGCTTTGTTTGACAGCTCTCGCACGGCCGATGAAACAGCCTCCAAGCCCGATCCGCTCATGTTGCGCGAACTGATGCAGGAGATGGGGGTGACGCCTGAGCGCACCTTGATGATCGGAGACACCACCCATGATTTGCTGATGGCCAGCAACGCCGGTGTGGCATCGGTGGGTGTGAGCTTTGGTGCGCATGACCATGAGGCTTTTGAGCCCCATGCGCCTTTGTTTGTGGCCCACTCGACCCAAGAACTGCATGACTGGCTGGTGACCCATGGGTGAGCCCCATTTCGACGACCCGGGCCAACCTCTGTGTGCCTCGTCGGATTTGGAAGACGGCGGCCGCGCCGTTGTCTTTGATGTGGAAGTCAAGGGAGAGTCTGCCCGCGCCTTTGCGTTGCGGTTCGAGGGCCAAGTGGTGGGGTACTTGAACCGCTGTGTGCACGTGCCGGCCGAGATGGACTGGCAAGAAGGACAGTTCTTGGACGGCGACAAGCGCTTCATCATGTGTTCAATTCACGGCGCACTCTACGAACCCAGTGACGGCCGCTGCGTGGGCGGGCCGTGCGGCAAAGGACAGCTGACGGCATTGAGCATGGGCGAGCGAGACGGACAAGTGCTTTGGTATCCTTCTTCGGACATTCGACCGGTGTCTTTTTAAATGATGAACGAACGAGACGATCCTCCTTTGGGGTCTGGAGCTTCTGCGCGTGCGCCCATGGCCACACCCGTGGAGAGCGCACTGGAACGGCTGGCGGCCGAATTGGTCCAAGAAAAGCGGGCCGAGCGCCGTTGGCGGGTCTTTTTCCGTCTGGCTTGGCTGTTGCTCGTGGCGGTGTTGTTGGTGGGCATGGTGTTTCAGCGCGCGCATGTGGGTGCGACCAGTGCCCCGCACACGGCGCTGATTGAAGTGCGTGGAGAGATCGCGGCCGATACCGAAGTGAATGCCGAATCACTCTTGGGGGCGTTGAAAAACGCCTTTGAGGATCCGGGCGCTCAGGCCGTGGTGCTTCGCATCAATTCGCCCGGTGGCAGCCCGGTGCAGGCGGGCATACTCAACGACGAAATTCGCCGCCTGAAAGCCCTCCACAAGAAGCGGGTGTATGCCGTGGTGGAAGACATCTGCGCCTCGGGGGCTTACTACATCGCGGTGGCCGCCGATGAGATTTTTGTGGACAAGGCCAGCCTCGTGGGCAGCGTGGGTGTGCTGATGGATGGCTTTGGATTCACAGGTGCCATGGAAAAGCTCGGTATTGAGCGGCGACTGCTGACTGCCGGTGAGAACAAAGGCATGTTGGACCCGTTCAGCCCGCAAAACGAGCGGCAGCAGGCCTACGCCAAAGAGATGCTCAAGCAGATTCACCAGCAGTTCATCCGTGTGGTGCGTGAGGGGCGTGGTGAGCGCTTGAAAGAAACCGCAGAGACCTTTTCTGGACTGGTTTGGAACGGAGAAGACGCTGTCAAGATTGGCTTGGTGGACAAGTTTGGCAATTTGGACTTTGTGGCTCGCGAGGTGGTGAAAGCCGAAGACATCATCGACTACACACCGCATGAAAATGTCGCCGAGCGCCTGGCCAAGCGCTTTGGCGCGGCCATGGGTCAAGGCGCAGTGCGAGCCCTGCGCGAATTGGCGCCGTTGCGCTGAAGCGAACATGCGAGAGCGTTGGGCGGTCCTCGCGCAGTATGTGCTGCCCAAGCAAGTGCTCACCCAATGGATGGGCAGAATGGCTGGGGCTCGAGGCGGCTCGTGGACCACTGCGGCCATTCGCTGGTTTGTGGGGCGCTATGGCGTGGACATGTCTGAGGCCGCCGAACCCGACGTGGCGGCATATGCCACCTTCAACGAGTTCTTTACACGGGCATTGAAGCCGGACTTGCGACCGCTGGCGCAAGCCGACTGGGTGTGTCCGGTGGATGGCGCTGTCAGTCAATTTGGCTCGATTCAAAGCGGCCGCATATTTCAAGCCAAAGGACACGACTACAGCGCCACGGCGCTTTTGGGTGGCGATGCGCTTCTGGCTGCGCGGTTTGACGCAGGGTCCTTTGCGACGATTTATTTGAGTCCCAAGGACTACCACCGCATCCACATGCCGCGCGCCGGGCGACTTGTGCGCATGGTGCACGTGCCCGGGGATTTGTTCTCGGTGAATCCCACCACCGCGCGCGGGGTGCCAGGGCTCTTTGCGCGCAATGAGCGGGTGGTTTGCGTGTTTGAAGACCCGCAGGACGCACAGCGCGTGTGGGCCTTGGTTCTGGTGGGGGCGACCATTGTGGGCAGCATGGCCACCGTGTGGCACGGCGTGGTGAATCCGCCTCGGCCGGGCACGATCCGCCAGTGGGACTATGCGGACCAGCACCTCCTGCTGTCGCAAGGGCAGGAGATGGGGCGTTTTTTATTGGGCTCCACGGTGGTGTTGTTGATGCCGGGCTCGCTTGCGTTTGACTCGCGGTGGGCGCCCGAGGCCCCCGTGCGGATGGGCCAAGTCATGGCCCATGATGGAGCCCTTGGGCTGGGGGCTTAACCAAACAAGCCCGGGGCGCGGTCGCGGCCCTCTTGCTCGTCGGCATAGAAACACGAGGGACACACGGCGCGGTAGCGGTCATTGCCGCCGATTTCCACTTGTTGCCCCACGGTGACGCGGCGCCCTTGAGCATCGATGCGCATGTTCATGGAGGCTTTGCGCGCGCAGGCGCAGATGGTCTTCATTTCTTCAAGGTCGTCGGCCAGCGTCAGCAGCGTGATGGCGCCGGGGAATCCTTGACCCTGAAAATCGCTGCGCAAGCCAAAGCACAGGATGGGAACGTGATCCCGGTGGGCCATGCGGTGAAGCTGCCGCACCTGCTCGGGGGTCAGAAACTGAGCCTCGTCGATGAGCACACAGGCCAAATCAGCGGGCAAGGCGGAGCGTTCGAACACGGTCTGGGGGCCGAAGGTGGCGGCGCTGCGGTGCAAACCCAGACGCGAGCCGATGATGCCGGTGCCCGAGCGGTCATCGTGCGCAGCGGTGAACAGGGCCACCGCCATGCCGCGCTCCTCATAGTTGTGGGCGGCTTGCAACAAGGCCGTGGATTTGCCCGCGTTCATCGCGGCGTAACGAAAGTAGAGCTTACTCATGAACCGGTGTGCGATGGGCGATGGGCGAGAGTGTGCCCGGCTCGGGTATTATTACAAACGTTATAACAAAGGGTTTGTCATGACCGCACTCAAACTCACCCAAATCGGAAATTCCGTGGGCGTGATCTTGCCCAAAGAGGTGCTGGCGCGGCTGAAGGTGGAAAAAGGGGACTCCCTGTTTGTGACCGAGGCCGCCAATGGCGTCGTCTTGACCCCTTATGACCCTTCATTGGACGAGCAACTGGCTTTGGGTCGCGAATTCATGCACGAATTCCGCGACACCTTTCATCAACTGGCCAAATGAGCTGGCGTTGGATCGACCGCCGGGCCCTCGAACTTTTGCACAACGAGAGCTTGGCCGAGCACGGCGGCGTCGGTGGCGTGCGCGATGAGGGCTTGTTGGAGTCTGCCTCGGCAAGACCGCTCAACGCTGCTGCCCATGGCGAGCCCGACGTCGCAGAACTGGCCGCGTTTTGTGGTGTGGGACTGGCGAAGGATCGCGCTTTTGTCGATGGCAATCACCGGGCTGCTTTTTTGGCCGTGGGTCTCTTTCTGGCCTTGAACGGGCACAGGCTGCGGGTGAGCCAGGTGGAGGCGACATTGACCATGTTGGCGGTCGCGGCCGGCGAGATGCGAGAAGAAGAGTTCGCTCAGTGGATTCGCAAGCATTGCGTGCCCCGTTGAGGCGTCATTCATGAAAGGTCTTTGCAAATGAAAATCACCGTTATTGGCACCGGCTATGTCGGGCTGGTCAGTGGGGCCTGCTTGGCCGACGTGGGCAACGACGTGCTGTGCCTGGACATCGACCCCCGCAAGGTGGAGATGCTGCAAGCCGGCAAGATCCCCATTCATGAGCCGGGCCTGGAAGGGCTGGTGACGCGAAATGTCCAAGCCGGGCGGCTGCACTTCACCACCGATGTGGAACGTGCGGCGCACTTTGGGACGGTGCAGTTCATTGCCGTGGGCACACCGCCGGACGAGGACGGATCGGCCGACCTGCAATACGTGCTGGCGGCCGCGCGCGGGCTGGCGCGCCACATGAAAGACTACAAAGTGGTGGTGGACAAGAGCACGGTGCCAGTGGGCACGGCCGACAAGGTCCGTGCGGCGATCCAACAAGAACTGGCCCAGCGTGGTGTGGACGTGCCTTTCAGCGTGGTGTCCAACCCGGAGTTTTTGAAAGAAGGCGCGGCGGTGGAGGATTTCAACCGCCCAGACCGCATCGTGATTGGGGCCGATGACGAGCGAGCCATCAACTTGATGCGGTCGTTGTATGCCCCCTTCCAGCGGTTCAAGCAGCGCATGTTTGTGATGGACATTCGCAGCGCCGAGCTGACCAAGTACGCCGCCAATGCCATGCTGGCCACGCGCATCAGCTTTATGAACGAGCTGGCCAATCTGGCCGATGTGGTGGGTGCGGATATTGAGATGGTGCGTCAAGGCATTGGCGCTGACGAGCGCATTGGCCCTTATTTTCTGTACGCCGGCTGTGGCTATGGCGGCAGCTGCTTCCCGAAAGACGTGCGCGCGCTGTTGCACACGGCGCGCCAGGATGCAAACCAAAAGTTGCATGTGTTGGAGGCGGTGCAGGAGGCCAATGAGGTCCAAAAGCGCGTGCTCGCCAGCAAGATCAAGCGTCGGTTTGGCGAGAACTTGTCGGGTCGCCACTTTGCGGTGTGGGGCTTGGCATTCAAGCCCAACACCGACGACATGCGCGAAGCGCCCAGCGTGTTGCTGATTGAAGAGCTCTTGCAATCGGGTGCCACTGTCAGCGCTTATGACCCGGTTGCTATAACGGAGGCGCAGCGTGTGTTGGGAGAACGCCCCGGCCTGTCTTTGGTGGCTGCCCCCATGCGCGCTTTGGAAGCGGCCGACGCCTTGGTGATCGTGACCGAGTGGAAAGAATTCAGAAGCCCAGACTTTGAGACGATGACGCAGGTGCTGAAGTCCCCCGTGATCTTTGACGGACGCAATCTCTATGACCCCGCGATGCTCAAGGACTTGGGCCTGGAGTACCACGGTGTGGGTCGGGGCACGGGAGCACCTGCCGGGAGCCATGCATGAGCGTGGCAAAAAATGACGCGGCACGAACCCCGGTGGTTGCCGTGGTGGGCCTGGGCTATGTGGGCCTGCCCCTGGTGGTCGAATTTGGCAAGCATGGGCGTACCTTGGGCTTTGACGTGGCGCATGACAAGGTCGCCAAGTGCCGTGCGGGCACCGACCCGTCCAGAGAGATTCCTGATGCCGAAATGGCACTGGCTGTGCATGCCCAATACACCGACCGCGGCGAGGATCTTGCGCACGCCGACATGATCATCGTGGCCGTCCCCACGCCAGTGGACGAGGCCAAGATACCGGACTTCACGCCTTTGGTGGCCGCGAGCCGAACGATTGGCTCCCACATGAAGCCTGGGACGACCGTGGTCTACGAGAGCACTGTCTATCCTGGTGCCACTGAAGAGGTGTGCATTCCTGAACTCGAGCGCGCCTCGGGCCTGAAGTGGAAGCGTGATTTTTTTGTGGGTTACAGCCCAGAGCGCATCAACCCAGGGGACCGCGAACACACCTTGACGCGGGTGCTCAAGGTGGTCTCGGGTGACACGCCGCAGACCTTGGAAAAAGTGGCCTCGATGTATGAGCGCATCGTGGAGCCGGGCGTGTACCGCTGCAGCAGCATCAAAGCGGCCGAGGCTTGCAAGGTGATCGAGAACACCCAGCGCGACCTGAACATCGCGCTGATGAACGAGCTGGCCATCATCTTTGACAAGGTGGGCATCGACACGAACGAGGTGCTTGACGCTGCGGGGACCAAGTGGAACTTTTTAAAGTTCAAGCCGGGCCTGGTGGGCGGACACTGCATTGGCGTGGATCCTTACTACCTGACCCACAAGGCGGAGATGTTGGGATATCACCCTCAAGTGATCTTGGCCGGGCGACGCATCAATGACAGCATGGGCAAGTACATTGCCGAGCAAACCGTCAAGCAGATGATTGCCGCGGGCAGTCCCATCAAAGGCGCCAAGGTGAATGTGCTGGGACTGACCTTCAAGGAAGACTGTGCCGACATCCGCAACACCAAGGTGATCGATATCCTGCACGAACTTCGCAGCTACGGCGTGGAGGTGTTTGTGCACGACCCGATGGCCGACGCGCAGGAAGCGTTGCATGAGTACGGTGTGACTCTCACCCCGTGGGAGGACCTCCCCCGCGCCGAAGCCCTGGTTTGCGCCGTGGCTCACCAAAGCTTTCGTCATCTGTCCATGCAAGATCTGGTGACCAAAGTCGCCCGCGGCGGCGTGTTTGTGGATGTCAAAGCGGCCTTTGCTTTGGAGGCTTTGCGCGAGCAAGGGCTGCGGGTCTGGCGGCTGTGAGGGCCACTGTTTAAGCCGTCCTGAAGGGCGAAATTTGAGGCCTGGAGGGGGCATTGCCTGAGCCCCTGCATTGAAATTCCACCTCGATTACACTGAACTTCAACCCATCCCGGATTTTCTCCTTTTCGCCGGATTCAGCCCTTGGTCATGGACGAATTCATCCTCGAGACGAAAAACCTGACGCGCGAGTTCAAGGGCTTCGTGGCCGTGGACGACGTGAACCTGAGGGTCAGGCGCGGGACCATCCATGCGCTGATTGGGCCCAATGGCGCAGGCAAGACCACGGTTTTTAACCTGCTGACCAAGTTCCTGCCCGTCACACGCGGCCAAATTTTCTACAAGGGGCGCGATATCACGGCGATGCAGGCGGCCCAGGTGGCCCGGGACGGCTTGGTGCGCTCTTTTCAAATCTCGGCGGTGTTTCCCCATTTGACGGTGTTGGAAAACGTTCGCGTGGGTCTGCAGCGCAGCTTGGGCACGAGTTTTCACTTTTGGCGTTCAGAGGCCTCGCTGCAAGTCCTCAATGAACGTGCCACCGAACTGTTGCGCGAGGTGGATTTGGCTGACTTCGCCCACACACTGACGGTGGAGTTGCCCTATGGGCGCAAGCGAGCGCTGGAGATTGCCACCACGCTGGCCTTGGATCCTGAGTTGATGCTGCTCGACGAACCCACTCAGGGCATGGGCCACGAAGATGTGAGCCGGGTGGTGGAATTGATCCGCCGGGTTGCTGCGAACCGGACGGTCTTGATGGTGGAGCACAACATGAACGTGGTTGCTCACCTGTCTGACACCATCACCGTTTTGGCACGTGGATCGGTATTGGCTGAGGGCCCCTATGAGCAGGTTTCCAAGGACCCGCGGGTGCTTGAGGCCTATGTGGGCACGGCGGAGACCCAACCGTGAGCGATGCACTGCTGAAAGTGGCGGGCTTGCATGCCTGGTACGGCGAATCGCACGTGCTGCATGGCATCGACTTTGAGGTGCGCGAGGGCGAACTCGTCACTTTGTTGGGGCGCAACGGCGCTGGGCGCACCACGACCATCAAGGCGATTTTGGGCCTGGTGGGGCGCCGCACGGGATCCATTCAGGTGGCCGGTGTGGAAACTGTGGCGCTGCCCACCAACCGGATCGCTCGCCTGGGATTGGGTTATTGCCCCGAAGAGCGGGGAATCTTTTCGTCCTTGTCTTGCGAGGAAAACTTGATGCTGCCCCCCAAGGTGGGTGACGGCGGCATGAGCGTGGACGAGATCTATGAGATGTTCCCCAATCTGAAGGAACGCCGCCACAGTCAGGGCACAAGGCTGTCGGGGGGCGAGCAGCAGATGTTGGCCATGGCCCGGATCTTGAGATCTGGCGCTCGCATCTTGCTGCTCGATGAGATCACGGAAGGCTTGGCGCCGGTCATTGTGCAAACGCTGGGCCGCGTGATTCGGGCTCTCAAGGACAAGGGGCTGACCATCATCTTGGTGGAGCAGAACTTTCGATTTGCGGCGCCCCTGGCTGACCGCCACTACGTGATTGAACATGGTCAGATTGTGGCCACGGTCCAAAAAGACGAACTCGACAGCAAGTCTGAAATGTTGCACGAGTTCTTGGGTGTATAGACGAGTTATAACCAACAGGAGAACCACATGAAATTCAAACTCTTGGCTGCCTCAGCCGCTGCCGTTATGGCTTGTGTGCCTGTGAGCTCTTTTGCACAACAGGGCAAGCTCTCAGGAGACGTGGTGAAGATCGGCGTCCTGACGGACATGTCGGGTGTGTACGCTGACTATGGCGGCCCTGGCGCGGTGGCTGCGGCCAAGCTGGCGGTGCAAGATTTTGGCGGCAAGATCTTTGGCAAACCCATCGAGGTGGTGAACGCTGACCATCAAAACAAGCCCGACATTGCCAAGAACGTGACCCAACAATGGTTTGACCGTGATGGCGTGGACATGACGGTGGAGAACCTGAATTCCTCGGTGGCGCTGGCGGTGCAGGCCCTGGGCAAGGAGAAGAACAAGATCACCATCGTCACTGGCGCGGCCACCTCCCGCTTGACCAACGAGGATTGCGCCCCGGCCACAGGTGTGCACTACCTGATGGATACGATCGCCCTGGCCAACGTGGTAGGCAAGGCCGTGGTGAAAGACGGCGGAAACACCTGGTACTTCTTGACGGCCGACTACGCCTTTGGCCACTCGCTGGAGAAGGACACCGGAGACGTGGTGAAAGCAGCCGGGGGCAAGGTCAACGGCGCTGTGCGTCACCCCTTGAGCACGAATGACTTCTCGTCGTTTTTGTTGCAAGCCCAGACTTCGGGAGCCAAGGTGGTGGGTCTGGCCAATGCCGGTGGTGATACGGTCAACAGCATCAAAGCCGCCGCCGAGTTTGGCATTACCAAAAAGCAAAACCTGGCAGCACTGCTGATGTTGCTCACGGATGTGCACGCGATTGGACTGAACACTGCGCAAGGGTTGTACCTGACCGAAGGTTGGTACTGGGACCTGAACCCAGAGACGCGCGCTTGGGCCGACAAGTTCAGCAAGGTCATGAACGGCCGTAAGCCCAACTCCAACCATGCCGCTGTCTATTCTTCGACCTTGCATTACCTCAAGGCTGTGCAGGCCGCAGGCACGGACGACACGGCGGCGGTCATGAAGAAGATGCGTGAGACGCCCATCAACGACATGTTTGCCAAGGGCGGTAAATTGCGCGAAGACGGCCGCATGGTGCACGACATGTACCTGTTCCAGGTCAAGTCGCCGGCGGAGTCCAAGGCCCCTTGGGACTACTACACGCTCAAGGGCACGGTCAAGGGCGACGAGGCCTTCCAGTCTGTGGCTGCTGGCAAGTGCACGGCCGTTAAGAAGTAAGTCGGTGGTCTCACCCCCATGAGCGACATTTTTGGCGTACCCATCCAGGCCTTCATGGGCCAGCTCATGCTGGGCCTGGTGAACGGGTGTTTTTACGCCATGCTGTCATTGGGCCTGGCTGTGATTTTCGGGATGCTCAACATCGTGAATTTCGCACACGGGGCGCTGTACATGGTCGGCGCATTCCTGGCTTGGATGTTGCTGAACTTGGTGGGGGTGAACTACTGGGTGTCTCTGCTGCTGGTTCCTCTGGCTGTGGGGGCGCTGGGCGTCTTGATTGAAAAGACAATGCTGCGGTGGTTGCATGGCCTGGACCACCTTTACGGCCTGCTACTGACCTTTGGACTGGCCTTGATCATCGAGGGAATATTCCGGGAGGCTTACGGGTCTTCTGGCCAACCCTATGATTTGCCGCAGGTGTTCAAGGGTTCGTTCGACCTGGGTTTCATGTTCTTGCCCAAATATCGAGCCTGGGTGGTGATCGCGTCGCTGGTGGTGTGCTTGGCCACCTGGTTCGTCATCGAGAAGACGAAGTTGGGCGCCTACTTGCGCGCAGGAACCGAGAACCCCAACTTGGTCAAGGCATTTGGCATCAACGTGCCGCTCATGGTGACGCTCACCTACGCCTTTGGCGTGGGCTTGGCGGGCTTGGCGGGTGTGATGGCTGCACCCATTTACCAGGTCAGCCCTTTGATGGGTTCCAACATCATCATCATCGTGTTTGCCGTGGTGGTGATTGGGGGAATGGGCTCCATTTTGGGATCCATCGTGACGGGATTGGCGCTGGGCCTGATCGAGGGCCTGACCAAGGTGTTTTACGCAGAGATTTCCACCACGGTGGTGTTCATCATCATGGCCATCGTGCTCATGTTCCGCCCGGCGGGTCTGTTCGGACGGGAGAAATGATGAACCGCACATGGCTTGTCTTTGTGGTGCTGGCTTTGGCAGGGCTCGTGGCTCCGTTTGTGGGCTACCCTATTTTTCTGATGAAGGTGCTGTGCTTTGCGCTGTTTGCCAGTGCCTTCAATTTGCTCATCGGCTTCACGGGGTTGCTGTCGTTCGGCCATGCCATGTTTTTTGGATTCGCCGCGTATGTGTCTGGACACGCAGCCAAAGTCTGGGGCCTGACGCCCGAGGTGGCCATCTTGCTGGGGACGCTCAGCGCCGGCGCTCTGGGCGTGGTGTCGGGCTGGCTGGCTGTGCGTCGGCAGGGCATTTACTTTGCCATGGTGACTTTGGCTCTGGCCCAAATGGTGTACTTCATTTGCGTGCAGGCGCCGTTCACCTACGCGGAGGATGGCATCCAAAGCATTCCGCGGGGCAAGCTGCTGGGTGTGGTGGACCTGGCCAATGATCGGGTGATGTATTACTTGGTCTTTGCGGTCTTCATGGCAGGGCTGCTGGGCATTTACCGCATCATTCACTCGCCCTTTGGGCAAATTCTGAAGTCGATTCGTGAGAATGAAGCGCGCGCGCTTTCACTGGGCTATGACGTGGACCGCTACAAGCATTTGGCATTTGTGTTGTCAGCGTCGTTGGCGGGCTTGGCCGGCGCCACCAAGAGCTTGGCATTTGGACTCGCCACACTCACGGATGTGAGCTGGCAGATGTCGGGCGAGGTGGTGCTGATGACCCTGCTCGGGGGGATGGGCACCATCTTGGGACCCGCGTTGGGCGCGACCATCGTGGTGACCATGCAAAACTACCTGTCAAGCTTGGGTTCTATGGTCACCATCATCATGGGAGTGACCTTTGTGGCCTGTGTGCTGCTGTTCAGGCGCGGCATTGTGGGCGAAATTCAATTCCGCCTGGGCCGCAAAGCCTGAAGCGGTGAATCAGGCGGCGTGTGAGCCCCGATGGGCCCATGCGGTGGTGTGTCGCTCGACCCACGAGAACAACTCGTACATGGCCATGGCCATGGCGCCAATGAGCACCAGCCCGGCAAAGGCCAGCGGCAATCGTTGTTGTGAGCCGGCTGTCTGCATGAGGTAGCCAATGCCGGAATCGCCGGCGGTCATCTCCGCCAGCACCGTGCCCACGAAAGCCAGCGTGATGGCCACTTTGAGCGAGCCGTAGAAGAAGGGCAAGGAGCGGGGCAGCCCCACCTTGATGAGCACATCCCAACGCTTGGCGCCCAGCACGCGCAAGACGTCTTCGAGTTCGGGCTCCAAAGTGGCCAAGCCGGTGGCGATGTTGACCGTGATGGGGAAAAAAGAAATGAGGAAGGCGGTGAGGACGCCCGGGCCCAGGCCAATGCCAAACCAAACCACCAAGATGGGCACCACGGCGGCCTTGGGCACGGCATTGAAGGCAACCATCAAGGGGTAGATGGCGGTGTAGGCCAGACGCGAGCTGCCGATGAGAAAACCCAACAACACCCCCACGACGATGGAAATGCCAAAACCCAGCAAGGTGACCCAAAAAGTCTTCCAGGCGGCTTCAAACAACGGACCACTGAACTCCGAGAACTGAGATCCGATTTGCCAAGGGCCCGGGAAGATGTAGTCGGGAATCTGGAAGATCATCACCGCGGCCTGCCACAACAGCAGCACAATGATCAGCAGAATCACCGGTGACCAACGCTCCAGCGAGGGGGATGTCTTCATTTTTTACTGTGGCAGCGCCAGGTTTTGACCTTGGGCATCTGGGTTGGCGTTGCGAATGGCGCCGATGTGGCCGCGCAATTCGTGCACGATGTCGGTGAACCCAGGGGTGTAAGTGACTTCAAGGTCGCGTGGGCGGGGGATGTCGATGTGGCGCTTGACCACAAAACGCCCTGGGCTCTTGCTCATGACGTAGACCGTGTCGGCCAAGAAGACGCTCTCTCTGAGGTCATGCGTGACCAAGATGACGTTGAACTTTTGCTCGGCATGGAGGTCACGCAGCGCGCACCACAGCTCCTCGCGCGTGAACGCATCGAGGGCGCCAAAGGGCTCGTCGAGCAGGAGCATCTTGGGCTCGTGAATGATCGCTCGACACAGGCTGGCGCGTTGCTGCATGCCCCCCGACAACTGCCAAGGAAATTTATTTTCGTAGCCTTCCAAACCCACGCCCTTGAGCAAGGCGCGGGCCTTTTCTTCGTAGTCTTTGCGACGCGATTTGAAGGTGGACCGGTAGGGCTCCACGATCTCCAGCGGCAACAGCACGTTGTCGAGGGTGGTGCGCCAAGGCAGCAAGCTGGGCGCTTGGAAGGCCATGCCGCTGATTTTCAATGGGCCGGTCACCGGCTCGCCGCCAATGTGGATGGTGCCTTTGCTGGGGCGCTTGAGACCCGTGGTGAGCTTCATGAAGGTCGACTTTCCGCACCCCGATGGGCCGACGATGGGCAATGAACTCGCCCTCGTTCACTTGCAGCGAGATGTCCTCGACCGCGTAGTGACCCTGCGCCAACAACTCGTCGTTGTAGGCGAGCCAGACGTTGCGGAAGTCGACGAAGTGGTTCACTTTTTGGCTGCAGCCGCAGGAGGCAGGATGTTCAGTTCGGCCTTGGGGGGCAGGAAGGCATCGCTCCAGACGGCGTTGGCATTGACACGGGTCTTGGTGTTGAAGGCGTCGGAGACCTGAGAGGCCATGAGGGCCATGCGTGCCGGATTGACGGCACCGAAACCTTCAGCCCGGGCATCGGGACTGGCCACCACGGCATCGATGGCCATGCGCAGTCGACGCTTTTCCAAGGCCACGTCGATGATGCCGTCGCGTGCTTTGACGTAGTCAATCGATTCGTCCGGCTTGGCCATGACGTCTTTGGCGCCCTTGGCAAACGCGCTCAGGAAGGCCTTGATGGCTTGCGGATTTTCTTTGATCAGCTTGGGACTGGCGATGATGACATTGCCATAAAGCTTGACGCCGAAATCTGCATACGGCATGACCACGATGTCAGACGTTTTGACCCCGCGAGCTTCTAAGTTGAGCAAGGAGGTGAAGGAAAAGCCCGTGATGGCGTCGACCTCACCGCGTGCCAGCATGGTCTCGCGCAGAGGCGGATCCATGCTCACCCACTGCACGGCGCCCAAGCTGTTGGCCTTGGCAAATATCGGGAAGCCCCGGCGCCCAGCGTCAAACACCGGCGCCCCCAACTTCTTGCCATTGAGGTCGACCGGTTTGGCAATGCCGTTTTTCTTGAGGGTCAACACCGCTGCCGGCGTGTTGTTGTAGACCATCATCA
>RFSP01000091.1 GCA_009923895.1 Betaproteobacteria bacterium
CAGTCCAATTTGAGTTTTTGATCGTCCACTACTTTTTTGTAGATCTCAAACTCAGCTTTGATTTGCGCAGCAAACTGCTCGGGTGTATTGGCCACAATCAAAGAACCGGTGTCTTCAATGCGCTTGCGCACACTAGAGTCTTCCAGTGTTTTCTTCACAGCAGCGTACACCTTATCCACCACCTCTTTAGGCAAACCTTTGGGCCCGTAAATACCGTAAAACGCCATGCGGTTCACCGGCTCCAGCCCCACTTCTTTGAAAGTCGGCACATTGGGCAGTTGAGACAAGCGCTGTGGCGCCGCAATGACAATGGGAATGAGCCTGCCATCTTTGATGAACGGCAAGGCCGAGGGCATATTGTCAAAAATGATCTGCACCTGGCCTGCCACGGTGTCGTTCAACGCAGGGCCCGCCCCCCGATACGGGATGTGGGTGATGAACACGCCGGCCAAATTCTTGAAGAGTTCGGTTTGCAAGTGCCCAATGCCCCCGGTGCCCGAACTTGAATAGCTGTACTTGCCAGGATTGCGCTTGAGCTCGGCGATGAAGCCCTTGTAATCCCGGGCTGGAAAACTGGGATGCACCGCGATCACATTGGGGGTGGCCGCAATGTTGATGATGGGCGTGAAATCGGTCAGCGGGTTGTAGGCAATCTTGGGGTTGATGGCCGGGTTGGCAGCCGTGGTGGACACGGTGGCCATGCCCAACGCGTAGCCATCGGGCGGTGCCTTTGACGTCTCGGTGGCGCCCACCGAGCCGCCACCCCCTGCCTTGTTTTCCACGATCATCGATTGACCCAAGGGAATATGGATCTTCTCGGCGACGACGCGAGCCACAATGTCTGTGGTCCCGCCGGGCGCAAAAGGCACCACCAGCCTGACGGACTTTTGCGGATACGCCTGGGCCGAAGCGCTCAACGGTGACCACAGGGTGGCAGAACCCAAGCCCAAGATCATCACAGCCCACAAACGTCTAGAAATTTTCATGGTCGGTGTCTCCAGATTTCATCAAAGATCGGCTCATGCGTTCGCCCCGAGCAAGCCGGATCGAAGCGCTTTGTCGTAGGGTTGCTCACCGATGAAGCTGCGAAGCAACGCAGCGTAAAAATCGGCGCCCGCGACGGGTTGACCGTGAAGTGTGCCATTCAATTGAAGAACCAGTCCCCGCGTGGGGTCAAAGTCCAGATCGATGAGATCGCCCTTGCGCACCGTCTTCAGGGATTGGATGACCTCTTCAAAAAGCTCGATGCGGGATTGAAGCCCGGGCAACTGCGCGGGGGAGACATTTCGCCGCACCCCTTTGTCAAAGGCCTTTGAAAATTCTGCGGCGGGCACTTCCATGAGCATGTGCAAGCGCAAGCGCTTCGGGCCCGGAGCTGCGATGACGCCTTCGGCTTGTTGAGATCGTTTGGTGAGGTACAAGGCCGCAGCGTAGCCCTTGATCCAAGCCACTGCGCGCACGCCCACGCCATTGAGGACCAGATCAGTGCCCCACAGCTGCAAGTGAGGCTCGAAGGACACCCCTTCGATCACCGCCGCTTGCGCCTGCTTTGCGAAGACCGAGACCCCCCATCCGACCGTCCCCAGCCAGGCGTGGACGCCCAACGCCCGACAAAATTGTCGCCGGTGAGCAGGGTCTTTGCGGTTCATGATTTCATTTTCCCACGTCCGCGACGCCGGGCCAATGGGTGGCTTCATCGCCTCAGGCGATACTTGAGGCATGCCTGACGCCCTCTTGCTGCTGCCGGACTTCTTGCTGATTGCCGCCGGTTACCTCATTTGTCGACATACCACCTTGAACCGTCCCGTGTGGGAAGGTGTGGAAAGGCTGGTGTATTACCTGCTGTTCCCGAGCCTGCTGTTCATGTCGATTGTGCGCAACCCGCTGAACCTGCAATCCGACGTGCCGCTGGCCGCGGGAGGTTTGGCGGTGGTCCTGACGGGCGTGATGCTGGCCTATGCGATCAAAAAGGCGCCTGGTGTGGACGGGCGGCTGCATGCCTCCGGGTCCCAGACGGCATTTCGATTCAACTCTTATGTGGCTTTGGCCATGGCCGATCGGCTGGCAGGCCCGCCTGGGGTGGCTTGGATGGCCCTGCTGGTCTCGGTGTGCGTGCCGGTGTGCAATATTGCGGCGGTGTGGCCGTTGGCCCGCACGGGAGGCCATGGATATGCCCGAGAGCTGATACGCAATCCGCTCATCTTGGCGACGGTGGGCGGTTTGACCTGCAACCTGCTGCAGGTTCAATTCCCAGAATTGGTCAAGGTCACCCTCACCCGTGCCGGTGCTGCAGCCCTGCCCTTGGGGTTGATGGCCGTGGGCGCCGGATTGCGGCTGGGTGCGTTGAACGAATCGCCTCGAATGGCCGCCACCCTTCTCGGGATTCGGCACTTGGTTTTGCCCGGGTTGGCCATGGCACTCAGCCTGGCCCTTCCCCTGTCAGGGCCTCAACAGTTGCTTTTGGTGGCCTTTGCCTCCATGCCCACGGCCTCCAGCGCGTATGTCTTGGCGGTGCGCATGGGCGGACACGGACCGTTTGTGGCCGGCATTGTCTCGATATCGACGCTCATTGCCATGGCCGGGTTGCCTTTGTCGCTCGAGTTGTACCGAAGGCTGAGCAGCGTCGCCTGAAATTCACTCACTGCGCTTGTGCCAGAGCCCAGTCCAGGTGCTCTTGCACCAGCGGGCTTTGAGTGGGTCTGGCCTGCGTGAGCGCGCGCTGAAATTCCTGCGCCACCTCCAAAGGCAAAGGCGTACGCAAGGCATTGCCCATGGCCACGGCCAGATTGCGACGCCACCGTGTCCAGCCAATTCGGCGGATGGCGGACCCCTCGGTCCGTCTGAAGAATTCTTCTTCGCTCCAAGACCACAGCTCGAGCAGGCCTGCCCCACGCATCCCTTCTCGAGGGACGAAGTCGGGCAGAGGCGACCTGCGGGCATATTTGTTCCAAGGACAGGCCAATTGGCAATCGTCGCAGCCGTAAATTCGATTGCCCATGAGGGGCCGCAGCGCGGGATCGATCGGGCCATCGTGCTCAATGGTCAGATAAGACACACAACGCCGTGCATCGAGCCGGTAAGGGGCCACGATGGCCCGGGTGGGACAAATATCGAGGCATGCCGTGCACGATCCACAGTGCGGTGTGGTCTGGGGTGTGGGCGGCAGAGCCATGTCCACGAAGATCTCGCCCAGGAAAAACATGGAGCCCCCCTCGCGTTGCAATGCCAGGGTGTGTTTGCCTCTCCACCCCAAACCGCTGCGCTGGGCGAGTTCCACCTCAAGCACGGGCGCAGAATCACAAAAGACTCGATGGCCCCACGGACCGACGCGCTCTTGCACCTTTTGCGCCAGTTGTTGCAGACGCGACCTGACCACACGGTGGTAGTCACGACCCCGGGCGTACATCGACACCACCCCCACATCGGGCGTTTGAAGACGGGCCCACTCTTCTTCCACCCAACGCTCAAGGGGGTCAGACCCACTCTCAGGCTGACCGGGCAGATCAGGCAAATAAGGCAGGCTTGCCGTGATGACGCTGACCGTCCCCGGCACCAATTCGGCCGGGCGGGCCCGTTTCAACCCGTGGTTGGCCATGTACGCCATGCTTCCATGAAAGCCAGCCTCCAACCAGGCCAGCAACCCCGGCTCCGCAGCGGACAAATCCACACCGCACACGCCGATCTGGGAAAATCCGAGTTCGCCGGCGGCTTGTTGGATGAAGTCCACAAGAAGCCGTCCATCGCGTGCATGTGGTGCTTGAACCTGATCCATGGCCCCCATTCTAGGAACTCGAAGACTGCAGTGGCTCAATGAGGCCGAGTGCCACCGTTTTGCGCAGCGTTTGGCGGCCCATCCGGCCCTGCGCACGGCCTGCGTCGAACTGTGGGGCCCCTTGGGGGCTGGCAAGACCACCCTGACGAGGGCGGTGTTGAAGGCCATGGGCGTCCAAGGCAAGATCAAGAGCCCCACCTACGCCGTGCTGGAGACCTATTCGGTGCCGGGATGCGAGATTTCGCATTTCGACTTTTTTCGCTTCAGCGACCCGCATGAGTTTGAAGACGCAGGGTTTCGGGAGGTGTTCAGCCGAGCGGGGCTCAAGATGGTGGAGTGGCCACAAAAGGCCGCAGGCCAACTGCCCACGCCCGATCTTCGACTGCACATCGAACCCATGACAGAGGACCGTCGAGAGGTGCAGGTTGAGGCCTTGACACCGCAAGGGTTGGCATTGATGGCCACCATGGACGAGGCCCATGTGGCGTAGGCGCGACTGGCTGTCTTGGGTGGGCCGTGCCGCCCCGGCAGGCTACTCGGTGTTGACCCTGGGATGGCCCGCCTTGGCCCATGGCGCCAGCATTCTGGCTGTGAGACTGTGGCCCGCAGCCGACTACACCCGGTTGACGCTGGAGTCTGACACCCCCTTGTCTTCTCGCCACTTCATCACCCCCGATGGCACGCCCCGTCTGGTGGTGGAGATTGAAGGCTTGGAGCTGGACGCCGCCCTGAAAGAGTTGGTGGGCAAGGTGCGCGCCGATGATCCGTATGTGGCGGGCATCCGCGTGGGCCAGTTTCAGCCCAAAGTGGTTCGTTTGGTGCTGGACCTCAAGCAGAGCGTCAAACCGCAGCAGTTCACTTTGCTGCCCACCGCGCCCTACCAACATCGATTGGTCCTGGATCTGTACCCCACGGTCGAGAAAGACCCCTTGCTGGAATTGATCCGCGAAAAGGAGGCGGCAGAACGCAAAGCCGCCCAATCCATTCAAGACGCCTTGGGAGACTTCATCGATCGATTGGAGAGGCCTGGGGAAAGGCCCGGGGAAAAGCCCAGCGAAAGGCCCAGCGCCAAGCCCCCCGCGCCTGTGCAGACACCGGCTCCAGCGACTGACATCGAACCCAGCGACTCCCACCTCAAGGAGGTGGCCAACCGGCTGGTCATCGTCGCCCTCGACCCCGGGCATGGCGGGGAGGACCCCGGTGCGATAGGACCGACGGGCCTGAGAGAAAAGGACGTGGTGCTCCAAATTGCCTTGCAACTCAGAGACCGTCTGCATCAAGTGCGGGGATTGCGGGTCATGATGACCCGCGATGCCGACTTCTTCGTCCCCCTGCATGAAAGGGTCCGCAAAGCGCGACGGGTTCAGGCCGACCTGTTCGTCTCCATTCACGCCGACGCCTTCATGCAGCCTGGCGCCAGAGGCGCCAGCGTCTTCGCTCTGTCTTCTGGCGCGGCCTCGAGCGCGACGGCCCGCTGGATGGCCAGCCGTGAAAATGCCGCGGACGCGGTGGGGGGTGTGAATGTCAGCGCCAAAGACCCCCAGGTATTGCAAGCACTGCTGGACATGAGCACCAGTGCCCAAATCAAAGACAGCCTGAAACTGGGAAATGAAGTGCTGTCAAGGCTGGGACGCGTGGGCCGATTGCACAAAGGTCATGTCGAACAGGCGGGATTCGCAGTACTCAAAGCGCCTGACGTGCCCAGCATCCTGGTGGAGACGGCTTTTATCTCCAACCCCACCGAGGAAGCGCATCTCAAAGACCCCGAGTACCGGGCCCAATTGGTCGAGGCCCTCTACACCGGCATCCGCCGCTACTTTGCGCGCAATCCCCCGCTGGCGCGGCCCCGTTCACTCTGAGGCGTTTCGGGCCCGCCAAGCCCCCAACAAGGCCAGCAACCCGGGCACGATGATCATCAACCACACCAGCAAGCTGAAATTCTGCTTGACGATGGGCAGGTTGCCAAAAAGATAGCCCGCTCCTGTCAGCGACACCACCCACAGCCCACCGCCCACGACGTCATAAAACGTGAATTTGCGGCGGGTCATTTGCGCCACGCCGGCCACAAAGGGGGCAAAAGTTCTCACAAATGGCATGAAGCGAGCGGCAATGAGCATCACGCCCCCGTAACGCTCGTAAAACGCGTGTGCACGGTCAAATGCCGTTCGATTGAACCAGCGCGAATTTTCCCAAGCAAAGACGCGATCGCCAAAATGGCGGCCAATGGTGTAATTGGTTTGGTTGCCCAACACAGCCGCAGCCCACAGCAAGGCCATGACCAAGGGCAAATTCATCAGCTCCACGCCGCACAAGGTGCCCACCACAAACAACAGCGAGTCACCCGGCAAAAATGGCATGACCACGAGCCCGGTTTCCACGAAGATGATCAAAAACAAGAGCAGATAGACCCACAGGCCGTAGGTCATGACAAAAGTCTGCAGGTGCTTGTCCACGTGCAAAACGAAATCCAGTACAAAGGTCAGCAGGTCCATCCCTCAATTATCAATGCCCAGTGCAAGACGCACTCCATCCTTTCTACAATGCCCTGATGCAGGAACGACTTTCACCGCCACGCCGACCCATTCGGGAGCTGCCCGACGAGCTGATCAGCCAAATTGCAGCGGGCGAAGTCATTGAGCGACCCGCTTCGGTGGTGCGCGAGCTGGTGGACAACGCCCTGGATGCCGGCGCACAACACGTGGTGGTGCGCCTGATGTCCGGTGGGGTGCGCAGCATCGTGGTGGAAGACGACGGCATGGGTATCAGCCCGTCCGAACTGCCGCTGGCGCTGCGGCGCCATGCCACGAGCAAGATTGCAAGCTTGCATGAGCTGGAGCAGGTGGGCACCATGGGTTTTCGTGGCGAGGCCCTGGCCGCCGTGGCCAGCGTGAGCGAGATGTCCCTCATTTCGCGTACGCAAGATGCCCCCCACGCACACGCGCTCGACGCCAGGTCTGGGGAATTGCGGCCTGCAGCCCGCGCAGTAGGCACCACGGTGGAAGTCAGGGAGCTCTTTTTCTCCACACCGGCCCGCCGCAAGTTTTTGAAGTCGCAGGCCACCGAGCTGTCGCATGCTGTGGAAGCGGTGCGGCGCCATGCCTTGGCCCGCCCGGATGTGGCGTTTTCTGTGTGGCACGAGGGCAAGTGGGTGGCTCAATGGAAAGCCACCTCGCCCATGGAGCGGATCACCGATGTCCTGGGCAAAGACTTCATCGGAGCCAGCCGTGCCCTTCAGGTGCAAGCGGGGCCCATGCAGCTGTCAGGACAGATCGGGCACCCGGAGGCTGCACGCAGCCGTTCAGACCTTCAATACCTCTTTGTCAATGGCCGCTTTGTGCGCGATCGGCTGGTGTCCCACGCCATCCGCGCCGCCTACGAGGACCAGTTGCACGGCAGCCGTCAGCCCAGCTACGTGATGTTTTTGCAGCTCCCTGCAGACCTGGTGGATGTGAACGTGCATCCCACCAAAATCGAGGTGCGATTTCGCGACGGGCGGGCTGTGCACCAGGCTGTGCAAAACGCCGTTCAAGATGCGCTGGCACCGTCGCGCGCCCACGTGGCAGTGTCCCCCGTGTCAGCGCCGGTCGAACCAAACGAGGCGGGCCCAT
>RFSP01000092.1 GCA_009923895.1 Betaproteobacteria bacterium
TTGGGCGGGCTGCTGTTTTTTTGGTTGCTTGAGAAAGCCGAGTTGTATCGGCACGCGCATCATCATGAGGGCGATGGGCATCACCACCACGATGAATTCGATGCCGAACAAGCCGGGCGGGGCGGCTACAGCGTGTTGTTGGGCGACAGCATCCACAACTTCTGCGACGGCATCATCATTGCGGCCGCCTTTTTGGCCGACCACCGCCTGGGCATGGTCACTGCCTTGGCCATCGTGGCGCACGAAATCCCGCAAGAGGTGGGGGACTACATCGTGTTGCTCAATGCGGGATTGTCACGCGCCC
The DNA here is from genome assembly GCA_009923895.1 of Betaproteobacteria bacterium. Taxonomy (GTDB): domain Bacteria; phylum Pseudomonadota; class Gammaproteobacteria; order Burkholderiales; family Burkholderiaceae_C; genus Rubrivivax. The sequence continues at coordinate 305 of RFSP01000092.1, forward strand.
GTGCACTGGCTTTCAATGCCTTGTCGGGCTTGGCCGCGGTGTTGGGGGGTGTGGTGGGCTACTTTGTGGTGGGCCCTTGGCAAGAATACTTTCCCTATTTGCTGGTGGTGGCCTCCAGCAGCTTCATCTATGTGGCCGTTGCGGATTTATTGCCGCAGTTGCAGCAACGCCTCACCCTCAAAGAGACCCTGTCCCAGGTGGCTTGGTTGGTTCTGGGTCTGGGCTTGGTGGTGGCGGCCACCCGTTGGATACCCGGCCATTGAGGGCGGCCAATGAGCGGGCCACCCCCCCTCACTTCACCACCATCACCGGCAAGGAGCCGTGGGTGAGTACCTTTTGCGTTTCGCTGCCCAGCAACAGGGCGTTCAATCCACGCCGTCCGTGGGAAGCCATGACGATGAGATCGCAGGCCTCGGCTTTGGCCTGATCCAAGATGGCCTGCCACGGGTGGAGCGCTTCTACCGTGGTGCCCTTGCACGCAAGACCCGCGGTTTGTGCCGCATCGACAACCTTCTTGACACGCTCCGCGGCCACTCGTTCTTGGTTGTCATAAAACTCTTGCGGCGAGACCGGGCGAATCTCGGAGAGGGCGCTGTAGGGGAAAGGCTCTTTCACGCTCAATGCGATCAATTCGGCACCAGACATGCGCGCAAGATCGATGGCCTCGTGAATGGCTTTGGTGGAAATGTCGGACCCATCGGTGGGCACCAGAATGCGTTGGACCATGACCGAACTCCTGAGTGTCGAGGGCGATCCCTCAACGCTCAGTGTTTCTCAGCCAGCTGGCGAAATCGTTGACTGTGGTCAACCACGTGCCACAGGACGTGCCGGATCGGCACACCATTCGCTCCAAGAGCCTGGGTAGAGGACGGCACCGGGCAGACCGGCATGGGTCATGGCCAGCACGTTGTGGCAAGCGGTGACTCCAGACCCGCATTGATGCACCACGGGTTGCTCGCCTCCCGCTCCCAGTGCCAAGAAAGCCTCTCGCAGTTCCTGGGGGGATTTGAAGCACCCGTCCGCACGCAGGTTGTCCTTGAAGAAGCGTTGAGCGGCCCCAGGAATGTGCCCCCCTACAGGGTCCAGGGGCTCCACGTCACCTCGGTAGCGCTCGGCCGCGCGGGCATCGATGAGGCGCGTGGAGGACAAGGTGGCGGCCAATCGGGCAGCGTCGATGGTGGGCATGCCCGCCTCACGCTGGGCCAGGGCCGGGTAAGGAGGACCACCGGGCAGTGGGACAGCTTCTGTGACCAAGGCGCCGCCCGCCGATTGCCATGCAGCCATTCCACCGTCGAGCACGGCAACGGCCTCATGCCCGAGCCAACGCAAAAGCCACCACGCCCTTGCGGCGAACGGGGAGCCCTCTGCATCAAAAGTCACCACCTGACGACCCGGGGCAATGCCCAAACGCCCGGCCCAGGCCCTGAGGGCTTCACGATCGGGCAGCGGGTGGCGGCCGGTGAAAAAAGGCGAGCGAGGTCCGCCCGGATGGAGAGGGCCCGACAAGTCGCGGTCCAGGTGAGCATAGAAGGCCCCTGGGAGATGGCCTTGTTGGTACTTTTTTTCGCCCTTGGCCGGGTCGGCCAGATCAAAGCTGCAATCGATCAGGATCGGCGGCGCACTGCTTTGCAGCAGCGCCTGCAGTTCAGACACAGAAATCAGCGTGGTGTGCACAGAAGCGGTCATCCAGTTTCCAGAAGCCTCAAGGTTGGGCAGGCAAATTCATGGCCTTGCGGTACCACTCATGGAAATGCTGCATGCCGTCTTCCATGGGACTTTGGTAGGGACCCACTTCGTTCTCACCGCGTTGCATCAGTGCGTGCCGCCCTGCGTCCATGCGTTCGCCAATTTCGTCATCTTCTAGCACCGTCTCCATGTAGGCGGCTTGTTGGGCCGCAATGAAGTCGGGCTCGAAGGCCATGATCTCTTCGGGGTAGAAAAACTCCACCAGGTTGAGCGTCTTGCGAGGGCCTTGGGGATGCAGACTGGACACCACCAGCACATGGGGATACCACTCGACCATGACCGTTGGGAACAGGGTCAACCAGATCGCGCCGTGCCGAGGCGGCTCTCCGCCTCGGAAAGACAGCACCGCATCGTGCCATTTGCGATAGATCTCGCTGCCCGGGCGGGCGAGCGCGTGACGCACCCCCACCGTTTGGACGGAGTGGTGCTGTCCGAATTCCCAACGCAGGTCTTCACACTCGACAAAGCCGCCCAATCCCGGGTGGAAGGGGACCACGTGGTAGTCCTCCAGATAGACTTCAATGAAAGTCTTCCAGTTGTAGTTGCACTCGTGCAACTGGGCCGAATGGTATTGAAAGCCACTGAAGTCCAGGTCAGGCGCCACACCCAAGCCCGACAGCAGCTGCGACACGTCCAGCTGACCGGCCGCGCGCTCAAACACCAAGCCGTTCCACTCCTGAATGGCGTAGTTGCGAAGATTCAGGCAGGGGTCTTGCGCAAAATGGGGGGCACCCACCAATTGCCCTTGGTTGCTGTAAGTCCAGCGGTGCAGCGGGCACACAATGTGGCTGCCGGTGTGTCCACGGCCCTTGAGCATGACGGCTTGCCGGTGGCGGCACACGTTGGACAGCAGCTGTACGCCCTGTTCGGTGCGAACCAGCACCCGGCCTTCACTTTCGTGGGCCAACGCCTGATAGTTCCCTACCTCGGGGACGCTGAGTGCGTGCCCGAGGTAGCGCGGATGCACTTTGAAGATGCGACTCTGTTCGGTCTCGAACAGCCCCACATCAAAGTAGCTGGTAACAGGTAATTGAGCGCGGCTACGCTCGAGAGCTTGGAGACTGACGCTCAGGTCTGACATGATCCACGGGATCTCCATGAGGAAATGTCGAAACCCCCACCCGGTGGCCCCGCGGGTGAGATGGACACCGTGCCTGTTCTCTGGGAATTTCAGGGAGCAAAGCCCACGAAGCCCCAGAGGAGTCAGAGACGGGGGAGCGGATTCTACCCGCCGCCGGCTTAGAATGCTGGCTTTGCTGAAATTTTCATGGTTCGCCCTCCCAAGAATCCCCCTGATGCGCCGTCTGTGGACGGGCCTCCGGCCAGCTACGAAGCGGCCGTGGCGGAGTTGGAGCAACTGGTGGCGGCCATGGAAAGCGCCCAAATGCCGCTGGACGACCTGCTCGACAGCTACCGTCGTGGCGCCGTGTTGTTGGATTTTTGCCGTCAGCGGCTCAAGGCCGTCGAAGACCAGGTCAAGATCCTCGAAGACGGCCAGTTGAAAGTGTGGTCTGAGGAATGACGTCGCACCACGCCGCCGAGACGTTTGATGCTTGGGTGAAAAGGCAGCTGGGTGCTGTCGAGGCCGCTTTGTCGCAATGGGTGCCCCTGGGCGCGCCGGCCGGATTGGGTGAGGCCATGCGCTACGGCGTGTTGGACGGTGGCAAGCGGCTTCGTCCGCTGTTGGTGATGGCGGCCTGCGAAGCCGTCCGCGGACCGGACTGGGCCGCACTTCGTGCGGCTGCAGCCGTGGAGCTGATTCATGCCTACTCGCTCATTCATGATGACATGCCCTGCATGGACAACGATGTGTTGCGCCGTGGCAAGCCCACGGTACACGTGCAATTCGGACAGGCCCAGGCCATGTTGGCCGGTGACGCCATGCAGGCCCTGGCCTTTGAGGTGTTGACTGCCGACGACCGTGTGCCCGCAGCCCTGCAGGCCCGGTGGTGCCGGCTGCTGGCGTGTGCCTCGGGTCACGATGGCATGGCCGGCGGGCAGGCCATCGATCTGGCCAGTGTGGGCATGGCCCTGGATGAATCTGCCCTTCGGTCCATGCATGCCAAGAAGACGGGGGCGCTGTTGAAGGCCAGCGTGCTCATGGGAGCGGCCTGTGCGGCGGCCTCCGACGCGGCGTGGGATGCGTTGGGTCGGTATGGCGACGCCTTGGGCTTGGCCTTTCAGGTGGTGGATGACGTCCTGGATGTGACCCAGGCCAGCGAGGTCTTGGGCAAGACCGCGGGCAAAGACAGTCACGACAACAAGCCCACTTATGTGAGCGTGATGGGCGTGGACCGCGCCATGGACTACGCTCGGCAGCTCGGACGACAAGCCCAAGAAGCCTTGGCCCAATCGGGGCTTGAAAACACCCACCACCTCTCGGTCTTGGCCGAGCGCGTCGTGGAGCGAGATAATTGAACGATTCCCATGGCCAGCTCTCACTCCACCTTGCTTGATCAAATTCAAAGCCCCGCCGACTTGCGTCGGCTGTCGCGCTCGCAGCTCAAGACCTTGGCTTCCGAGCTGCGTCAGTGCGTGGTCGACACCGTCAGCCAAACCGGCGGCCACTTTGGCAGCAATTTGGGAACGGTGGAGTTGACCATCGCGCTGCATTACGTGTACGACACGCCTCACGATCGCATCGTCTGGGATGTCGGCCACCAGACCTACCCGCACAAAATTCTCACCGGGCGACGTTCGCAGATGCACACCTTGCGCCAGTTGGGCGGCATCGGCGGATTCCCGCGTCGTGACGAGAGCGAATACGACGCCTTTGGCACCGCGCACTCCAGCACCTCGATTTCAGCGGCATTGGGCATGGCCATGGCCTCCAAGCTCAAGGGCGAGACCCGCAAGGCGGTGGCCGTGATTGGTGACGGCGCCATGACCGCAGGCATGGCCTTTGAAGCGCTGAACAATGCGGGCGTCGCGCATGAGGGCAGCAATGCCGACGTCCTGGTGGTGCTCAACGACAATGACATGTCCATCAGCCCGCCCGTGGGTGCCCTCAACAAGTACCTGGCGCGATTGATGAGCGGCAAGTTCTACGACGCCGCCCGAGAAGGCGCCAAGCACATGTTGCGCGGCGCACCGCCGCTGTTTGAACTCGCGCGTCGCTTTGAAGAGCATGCCAAAGGCATGGTGGTTCCGGGCACGATCTTTGAAGAATTCGGCCTCAACTATGTGGGGCCCATCGACGGCCACGACCTGGACTCATTGATCCCCACCCTGGAAAACCTGCGCGACAAGCGGGGGCCGCAGTTCTTGCATGTGGTGACCAAGAAAGGCTTTGGCTATGCGCCGGCCGAAGACGATCCGGTGAAGTATCACGCGGCGTCTGGCAAATTTGATCCGGCATTGGGGTTCCCCAAAAGCGCACCGGCCAAGCCCACGTTCACGCAAATCTTTGGGCAATGGCTGTGCGACATGGCCGAAGCCGATCCGCGTCTGGTGGGCATCACGCCTGCCATGCGGGAAGGTTCGGGCATGGTGGAGTTTCACAAGCGCTTCCCAGCCCGCTACCACGACGTGGGCATTGCTGAGCAGCACGCGGTGACCTTTGCCGCCGGCATGGCCTGCGAAGGACTCAAGCCTGTGGTGGCCATCTACAGCACCTTCTTGCAGCGCGGCTACGATCAAATGATTCATGACGTGGCGCTGCAGAATCTGCCCGTGGTCTTTGCTCTGGACAGAGCCGGCATTGTCGGCGCCGATGGTCCCACCCACTGCGGTGCCTATGACATTGCCTACATTCGTTGCATTCCCAATATGAGCCTGTTGGCGCCTTCCGACGAGGATCAGTGTCGCAAGGCTTTGACCTCGGCATTCCGACAAAACCACCCGGTCGCTGTGAGATACCCTCGCGGTGCAGGCGTGGGGACCACGCCAGAGGCTGGACTGACCGAGCTGCCCTGGGGCCGAGGAGAAGTTCGCCGTCGCGGCGGCACTGTGGCCGTCCTGGCATTTGGCACCCTTTTGCACCCGGCCCTGGCTGCGGCCGAAACGCTGGATCTGACCGTGGCCGACATGAAGTTCATCAAGCCCCTCGATGAGGCGTTGGTGCTTGAGTTGGCCAAGACCCATGATGCCCTGGTCACTCTGGAGGAAGGGTGTGTGATGGGCGGGGCGGGCAGTGCGGTGGCCGAATGCTTGGCCGCGGCGGGTGTTTCAATGCCGATCTTGCATTTGGGGTTGCCGGATGTGTTTGTCGAGCACGGTGACCCGGCCAAATTGTTGGCGCTGTGTGGGCTCGATGCGCAAGGCATTGAACGGTCCATCCGCCAACGCTTCTTTCCCGGTCCATCGGCATGAACTCTTTGACCGACCGACTGACCATTCCTGACACCCAAAGTGCTCGCGACGAGCGGCACTTGGCGATCCAGCGGGTGGGTGTCAAGGACGTGCGCTACCCCTTGCAGTTGGTGGTGGAAGGTCAGGTGCAATCGACCGCTGCGATATGGAGCCTGGACGTGGCGCTGCCGGCGGAGAAAAAAGGCACGCACATGTCGCGCTTCATTGCGTGGCTGGACGCGTTGGACGCGCCCATGCAGGCCACCAACTTGCGCTCGTTGCATGAGCAGATGCTCCAAAGGTTGGATGCCAGTGCGGGCCGCGTCGAGGCGGCCTTCAGTTTCTTTTTACGCAAGCGAGCGCCCGTTTCCGGACTGAGCAGTCTTCTGGACTACCAAGGCCGCTGGATCGCCGAGACGCGTGATGCCCAGACCACCGTGTGGATGGAAGTGGCCGTGCCCGTGAAGAGCTTGTGCCCGTGCTCGAAAGAAATTTCTGACTATGGTGCCCACAACCAGCGCTCGCTCGTGACCATTCGGGTGGAGGTGCTGTCCCCCATGGATTGGCGAGAACTGGTGCGATTTGCTGAAGAAAGCGCCTCCAGCGAAATCTGGCCCATGCTCAAGCGCACCGATGAGAAGTGGATCACCGAGCGGGCTTACGAGAATCCCAAGTTCGTTGAAGACTTGGTGCGTGATGTGGCCCTGCGCCTGAACGCCGACGAACGCATTGGCCGATACACGGTGGACGTGGAGAACTTCGAGTCCATCCACAACCATTCGGCCTACGCCCGCATTGAGCGGGACTTGCGAGCCTGAGACGGGCTCGATCGGGTGTGATGCCCGCGACGCGCTGGGACCCTTCCACCTTGCTCGATCCGGCGTCGGCTCGCCGGGCCGGGCGTGACCTGATTTCGCTGCAACTCATTGATGCGCGCAATGTCACGCTGGCCTGGCTCGACCGTTTTGAGGCCTCGCAATGTTTGTTGGGCGATGAAAGTTCACGCGTGG
>RFSP01000093.1 GCA_009923895.1 Betaproteobacteria bacterium
ACGCGAATCCGGCCAGCGTTGAGATCGGCGATCACATGCTCCACGGCTTCGCGGACTTCGGGGGCGTTGAGGGCGTTGATCTGGGTGCGTTGCTCCCAGGCCTGATCGATGAGGGTTTGAAGCTGTTGAGTCATGAGCGATTTTTGATGAAAGAAACAATCCGTTCGGCGGCTTCGACACACTCGTCGACGCCCGCCACAAGGGCCATGCGCACACGGCCCGCTCCCGGGTTTTGGCCCTGAGCCGACCGTGCAATAAAGCTGCCCGGTAACACCGCGACATTGTATTGAGCCAAAAGCTCCAACGTGAATTTCACGTCGTCACCGCCAGGAACGCCGGCCCACAAATAAAAGCCCGCGTCGGGCAAGGCCACATCCATCCAGGGTGACAGCAGTGGAGTCACCCGCGCAAATTTTTCCCGGTAAAGGGCTCGGTTGGCCACCACATGGGTTTCGTCGTTCCAGGCAGCGATGCTGGAGCGCTGCACCACGGGGCTCATGGCGCTGCCATGGTAGGTGCGGTAGAGCAAGAAAGCTTTGATCAGCTCGGCATCGCCCGCCACAAAGCCCGATCGCAGCCCAGGCACATTGCTGCGTTTTGACAGGCTGCTAAAGACCACCAGTCGAGGAAAACCGTCGCGTCCAAGCGCCTGAGCGGCCTGCAGACCTCCCAACGGCGGCTCGTCTCTGAAATAAATCTCCGAGTAGCACTCGTCGCTGGCAATCACAAACCCATACCGATCACTGAGTTCAAACAGGTGTTGCCACTCTTGCAATGGCATCACCGCTCCCGTGGGGTTGCCGGGTGAGCACACATAAAGCAATTGCGTCCGGGCCCAGGTTGCAGCGTCCACATCTTCCCAACGCGACGCAAAGTTGCGTGAGGGGTCGCTGTTGGCAAAAGCCGTCTGAGCGCCTGCGAGGAGCGCCGCGCCTTCGTAGATTTGATAAAAAGGGTTGGGGCAGACCACGGTGGCACCGCTGCGGCTGCCGTCCACCACGGTTTGTGCGAACGCAAAGAGCGCTTCGCGCGAGCCGTTGACTGGCAAGATTTGGGTGGCCGAGTCCAGTGCCACGCCATAGCGGCGCTTGCACCACGCGGCCATGGATTCGCGCAAGGCAGGTTCACCGGCCGTGCTGGGGTACACCGACAGCCCAGGCAAGGCCGCACGTAACGCGTCTTCCACCAGGGCCGGGGTGGGGTGTCGTGGTTCTCCAATCCCCAGGCTGATGGCCTTGAATTGCGGCGCAGGCACGATGCCCTGAGTGACTTCACGCAGTCGTTCAAACGGATAGGGGTGAAGGCGCTGGAGCAGTGGGTTCATGGTGAAAGTCCGTGTCCTCAAGCACCGGTCGCATCAGGCAGCACGACGGGCACTGGAGGTTTCCAACCCTTTTTACGATGCTCTACCGTGACGTAGGTTCGAATGCCGCCGCGGACGAACCAATCGGCGTGAATGCGCAAAAACCGCGGCTGTATGGTGTCGACGATGTGAGAGGCGATCGTGTTGGTGACTTTTTCGTGAAAGGCGCCTTGGTTGCGGTAATGCCAAAAATACATCTTCAAGCTCTTGAGTTCCACGCACCACTGGTCTGGCACGATTTCGATACGAAAGTGCGCAAAGTCGGGCTGTCCGGTCAGGGGACACAAGCAGGTGAATTCCGGCACGTCAAACCGGATGACGTAGTCGCGCTGTGGGCTGGGGTTGGGGAACGCATCCAGGCGATCGGTGGGCGCACTGGGCGCCTCTTTGGGTTTGGCTCGCTGCGAAGGGGCAGCCTGGGAAAGCGATTTCTTGGGCATGATCAGAGAGGGTCGCGGCCCGACGGGGCCAAACCTCGAATGTTATCATTCGATCCCACTCGACAGTTTGACCGTCTGGGTAAAATTTATTAACGAAATCAATAAGTTAGATGCGACTTCACCATATCAAGCTGTCCGGATTCAAGTCCTTTGCAGAGCCCACCACCTTTCATCTGCCCGGACAGCGCGTGGGCGTGGTGGGCCCCAACGGCTGCGGCAAGTCCAACATCATGGATGCCGTGCGCTGGGTGTTGGGGGAAAGCAAGGCCAGCGAATTGCGCGGCGAGTCCATGCAAGACGTCATCTTCAATGGCTCGGGCCAGCGCAAGCCCGCCAGCCGTGCAAGTGTGGAACTCGTCTTCGACAACAGCGATGCCAGGGCAGGCGGACCCTGGAACGCCTTCACCGAGATTTCGGTCAAGCGCGTGCTCACGCGCGATGGCACGAGCAGCTACTACATCAACAACCAACCCGTGCGTCGACGCGACGTGCAGGACGTGTTTTTGGGCACGGGCTTGGGGCCGCGGGCTTACGCCATCATTGGCCAAGGTACCATCAGCCGCATCATCGAGAGTCGGCCCGAAGAATTGCGTCTGTTTCTGGAAGAGGCGGCCGGCGTCTCCAGATACAAAGAGCGCAGGCGTGAAACAGAGAACCGGCTCAAGGACACGAGAGAGAACCTCACGCGTGTGGAGGACATTCTTCGAGAGCTGACCAACAATCTCGACAAGCTGGAAAGACAAGCCGAGGTCGCGCAGACCTACCGGACATTGCAGGACCAAGGCACGCTCAAGCTGCATCAGCTGTGGTTCCTCAAACACCGCGATGCCGCGCAAGAGGCTGAACGGGTGGCCCGCGACCTCGCGCAGGCCTCCAACGCCTTGGAAGCCCGCATGGCTGAGTTGCGGCATGCAGAAGCCGACATTGAAACCCTGCGTCAAGCGCATTACGCGGCCGGCGACCGATTGCAAGTGGCGCAGGGGTCATTGGCCGATGCGTCTTTGGAGGTGAGTCGACTCGAAGAGCGCATTCGCTACGTTGTAGAAGGGCGGCAACGCGTGGAGCAACGCATTGCCGAATTGCGCGCCCAAAACGTCCAGTGGGCGCAGCGGCAAGACGAGGCGCGAGCAGAAATCGAATCCATCGGTGGGCAAATCGACGAGGCCCAAGAGCGCGTGGCCCTCTTGGAGGCACAAGCCAGCGATCTGTCTTCTCAGTGGCCGGCGCTGGAGGAGGGGGTGGCTGCGGCGCAAACACGCAGCAACGAACAACGCGAACAAGTCGCTCAGATTCAGCAGCAGATTCAAGTGTTGGCGGCGGAAAGCCGCAGTCTCGACGAGCAAACCCGCCAGGAGCAGGGCCGCCGTGAGCGGCTCGACGTGGAGCGTCAGGCGCTGGTGCTGCCCGATGCCGATCGTTTGGCGGCATTGAGCCGTGACACTCAGGAGGCAAGCGAGGCGCAGGCGCAGGCCGAAGCTCAGCTCCACGCCTTGCAAGAGCAAGTTCCTGCGCTTGACGATCAGCGCCGCGCTCAGCAAGACAGCGCCAACACCGAATCGGCCAAATTGACCGATCTCAACGCAAGGCTGCAGGCGTTGCGTGCCTTGCAAGAAAAGGTCATGACCGAGGGCAAGCTCAAGCCCTGGCTCACCCGGCACGGGCTGGAGAGCATGTCGGGGCTGTGGAGCCGTATCCACATTGAATCGGGTTGGGAAACTGCGCTCGAGGCCTCCCTGAGAGAGCGGCTCAGCGCCTTGGAAGTGGGCAAGTTGGACACGGTGCGCGCGTTCGCGGCCGACCCGCCGCCCGCGCGATTGGCCTTTTACACCACGCCCTCGACGGCTTCGGCCGACCCCCACAAGAGCCTGCCCCGTCTGACCGACCTCTTGCGCCTTGGGGATGCGGGCCTGAAGGCCTTGCTGGGCGATTGGCTGCAGGGCGTCTACACGGCAAAGAGTTTGGATGAGGCCCTGGCGCAGCGCGACCAGCTCGCGCAGGGTGAAGTCATCATCACCCGCGAGGGCCATGCGGTATCTCCGTTTGCGGTGGCCTTTTATGCCCCGGATTCTGAGCAAGACGGCATGCTGGCGCGAGCACAAGAGATTGAAAACCTCGAGCGGGCCGTGCGCGCGCAATCGCTCATCGCCGATGAGGCCAAGGCCACCTTGGTCCGATTGGATGCGTCGTTTTCCGATCTGTCGCAACAGCTGGTTGCCTCCCGGGCCCGGGCTGCGCAGGCGCAAAGTCAAGCCCACCAACTGCAGGTGCAACTTCTGCAGTTGCGGCAGCAAAGCGAAGTGGCCTTGGCCCGCCAGTCTCAAGTGGTGGGGGAGTTGAGTGACATCGACGCGCGGCTTTCAGACCTGCAAGAGCGCAGGGCCACGGGAGAAGCGCGATTTGAGGAATTGGACCTGCAGTTGGCCGCCGCGCAAGAGGATCACGCCACGCGAGATGAGGCGGTGATTCAGGCTCGCCAACGTCTGGACGCCGCGCGCGAGCAACATCGTGCGCTGGAGCGGCAGGCTCAGGAGGCCGGCTTTGAAGCCCGCTCTTTGGAAACCCGACGCGCAGAATTGGTGCGAGCCATTGAAACGGCCCATGAGCAGATCGCGGCCAATTCTCAGGCAGGGGGTCAACTCGAAATGGAGTTGGGGTCGCTCAACGACGCGGCTGCGCAAGCCGGCTTGCAATCGGCCTTGGCGTTGAAGATCGAGCGTGAGAAGTCCTTGGCCGCTGTACGCAGTGAGTACGACGATCTCACGGCCAAATTGCGCTCGGGCGAAGAAGGCCGCATGTCGATGGAACGCAGTTTGGAGCCTTTGCGTGAACGCATCACCGCATTGCAGCTCGAGGCACAGGCCGCTCAGCTGGGTGGGGCGCAGTACCTGGAGCAACTTCAACAAGCCCAGGCCGATCTCTCCGCTTTGGCGCAATCCATCGAGGAGGGCGGCGTCAAATTGTGGGGTTTGCAAACCGAGATCGATCGCATTCAGCGCGAAATCAACGCGCTGGGGGCCGTCAATCTCGCGGCTCTGGACGAGCTCACCGAGTCGCGGGAGCGCAAGACCTTCTTGGACGCACAAAATGCGGATTTGTTGGAGGCGATGAGCACGCTGGAAGACGCCATCCATAAAATCGACTTGGAGACGCGAGACCTCTTGCGAGCCACCTTTGATCAGGTCAATGAGCATTTTGGTCGCATGTTCCCGAGTCTCTTTGGCGGCGGATCGGCCAAGTTGGTGATGACGGGCGAAGAGATTCTTGACGCAGGCGTGCAGGTGATGGCGCAACCGCCTGGAAAGCGCAACTCCACCATCCATCTGCTGTCGGGTGGCGAGAAGGCCTTGACGGCCATCGCGTTGGTGTTTGCGATCTTCCAGCTCAACCCGGCTCCCTTCTGCTTGTTGGATGAGGTGGACGCGCCCTTGGATGACGCGAACACCGAGCGGTATTCCAAACTGGTGACTCAGATGAGCCAGAGCACACAGTTCTTGTTCATCAGTCACAACAAGATCGCCATGGAGATGGCGGAGCAGCTCATCGGCGTCACCATGCAAGAGCAGGGCGTGTCGCGCGTGGTGGCCGTGGACATGGAAGCCGCCATCGGCATGGTGGAGGCGGCTTGACATGAGTCTGGCCGTCTCGTTGGGTCTGGTGGGACTGGCGGTCCTGGTGGGTCTGGCGTTGCACGGGTGGTGGACGGTGCGGCGGGCACGGCCGCGGCTGCCCGACTTTGTGGGGTCGGAGGACCGAGTGGAGCCTGCTTGGACACCCAGCCAACCGCCGCAGCCCCCGGCACTGGCGGACGAACCCAGTCTGGAGCCTGCCCGGATCCCGGTGGTGCGCCGCGCGCACCGGCTCGACGCGCTCATCGATGCCATCGTGCCCATGTTCCTGGACGAGCCCGTCTCTGGCGAATTGGCTCTGGCGCATTTGCCTCACTCACGCCGAGCGGGCAGCAAACCCATGATGATCGAGGGGCTCAATGTGCAGACCCAGGAATGGGAGCATCCGCTGACCGGACAGATGTACCGGGAATTTCAGGCGGGTGTGCAGCTGGCTCACCGAGGAGGCGCCCTCAACGAGATCGAGTACTCAGAATTTGTGCAAAAAGCTCAAAGCTTTGCCGAAGGCGTGGGTTCGGTGGGAGACTTCCCCGACATGTTGGAGGTGGTGGCGCGCGCGCGCGAACTCGACGAATTCGCCGGGCCCTTGGATGCACAAATCACGATGACCTTGCGTGCCAATTCCACCGCCTGGTCGGTTGCTTACCTGCAGCAATGTGCCGCGACCCTCGGATTTGTTCCGGGGGCCTTGCCGGGCCGTCTGGTGCTTCCCGCCAGTGAGGAGGGCGACCCCCCGGTGCTCATCATCAGCTTTGATTCTCAGGCCGCTTTGGCCGATGAGGGTTTGGCTTCTCCGTTGCGTGAAGCCGTGTTGAGTCTGGATGTGGCCCAAACGCCTGAGACCGTGGAGCCCTTTGGGACGTGGTATCAATCGGGCACCGAGCTGGCCAAAATGCTCGATGCCACCCCGCTGGATGACGTGGGCCGCCCCATCACCTTGGGGGCGTACGACGCCATTGCCGCGCAATTGGCCACCTTGTACCGCGCGTTGGAATCGCGTGACCTCGCTGCAGGCTCGCCTGCGGCGCGCCGCCTCTTCAGCTGATGCACGCCGGGCAGCCTGCAGCGGACCCCACATCGGCTTCGCGTGCGGCCGAATTGCGTGAGCGGCTGCACCACCATGCTTTCCGGTATTACGTGCAGGACGCTCCGGAAATCCCTGATGCCGAGTACGACCGGCTCTTTCAGGAACTCAAAGGCCTGGAAGAGCGCTTTCCAGAACTGAGAACACCCGATTCACCCACACAGCGGGTCTTGGGGCAGGTCTTGGAAGGTTTCTCTCCCGTGCGCCATGCGGTGCCGATGCTGAGCATCCGCACCGAGACCGACACCACCGAAGCAGGTGCCAAGGCCTTTGATGCCCGAGTGCGTCGTGAGCTGGAGTGGCTCGTGCAAGAGGATGCGCCTTTTGGGCCCATCGAATATGCGGCGGAGCTCAAGTTCGACGGATTGGCCATCAACTTGCGCTACGAGCACGGTCTGCTGGTGCAGGCGGCCACGCGAGGCGACGGTGAAACAGGCGAAGATGTCACTCAAAACATCCGCACCATTGGGCAGATTCCGTTGCGTCTTCAAGGCAACGGCAGTGACAGTGGCAGTCGTAGCCCGGACACGTCTTCAGCAGCGCGCTGGCCCGACGTGCTGGAGGTGCGGGGCGAAGTCTTCATGCGTCGCGATGATTTTGAAGCGCTCAATGAGCGACAACGGCAGCTGGGCGAAAAGACTTTCGTCAATCCGCGCAATGCGGCCGCCGGCGCGGTGCGACAGCTGGATCCATCGGTGGCGGCGCAGCGACCCTTGGG
>RFSP01000094.1 GCA_009923895.1 Betaproteobacteria bacterium
TCAGGACATTGATGTGCGCACGGCCCTTCAAATCTTGGCAGACCATGCCGGATTGAACTTGGTGGTCACCGATGCCGTCAAGGGGGCCTTGAGCCTGCGCCTGCAATCGGTGTCATGGAAGGACGCTTTGGACTTGATTTTGCAAATCAAGGGGCTCTCGGCGCGTCGAACCGGCTCGATTTTGTGGATCTGCACGGCTGACGAATGGCAGCACCGAGAACGCATGGCCGCCGAGGCTCACAAACGCCAAACAGAGGCCGAGCCCTTGCAATTTCGGTCTTTCCAATTGCGCTATGCGCGCGCCGAAGAGTTGAGCCGTAGCCTGGTGGGTCAAACCAGTTCGGGGTCGACGCAGAGCACTTGGGCGGTTGCAGGCTCGTCGGCCTTGGGCTCATCGGCCCTCGCGCTCGGCGGCTCAGCCCGGGCATTGACCTCCCGTGGCAGCGTCATCTTTGATGCCCGAACCAACCAGCTCTTCGTGACCGATGTGGCCTCCCGCTTGGACGAGGTGCAGCGCCTGATTGAAAGAATTGACGTGCCGGTCAGGCAGGTGCTGATCGAAGCGCGCATCGTGGAAGCCGACGACACTTTCGGCCGAGCGCTGGGCGTCAAGCTGGGATTGAACGCCTTGCCGGGGGGCAATTCGGTGTCGACAGGCCCCTTGCTCGGCGTGGACTTGCCTGCGTCCACAGGTCCATTGGGTGGCGCCAATGCGGCCACCTCGGCTTTTTCTCTCTTGGGTGCGGCGGCCAGTCGATGGTTGAGTGTGGAGCTCAGCGCCTTGGAAGCCCAAGGCAAAGGCCGGATCGTCGCGCACCCACGGCTCATCACCACCGATCAGAAGAAAGCCTTGATCGAGCAGGGCGAAGAGTTGCCTTATCAAGCGGCCACCTCCAGCGGCGCGACCAATGTGCAATTTCGAAAAGCCAATCTCAAGCTGGAAGTCATCCCCATGATCACGCCCGAAGGCCATGTGATGTTGGAGGTCGATGTCAACAAAGACAGCGTGGGCCGTTCCACGGTGGCTGGCTTTGCCATCGACACCAAGCACATCCGTACCGAGGTGCTGGTGGAGAACGGTGGGACCGTGGTCATTGGCGGCATTTACACCCAAAGCGAAAAAGACGGTGCCAATCAGGTACCCTTGCTGGCTGATATGCCCCTCATTGGCCCACTTTTTCAAAATCGACAGCGCAACGTGAGCAAAACGGAGCTGCTGGTCTTTCTCACGCCCCGAGTGCTCACGTCCCCCGGGGGGACTGGGCCATGACCGCAAACAACGAGTTGCCACCGCTGCGGGTCACCTTGGTCGGCTTGCCAGGGTCTGGCAAGAGCACGGTGGGCCGACAGTTGGCGCGGCATTTGGGAGTGCCATTTGCAGACACCGACGCCGAATTTGAGCGTCGCGTGGGGATTCCCATTCGTGAATATTTTGAAACCCAAGGCGAAGCCGCCTTTCGCGATCAGGAGGCTGCCGTGATTGCCTCGATCACCCAAGAGCCCGGGGCCCTGGTGTTGGCCACTGGGGGAGGGGCGGTCATTCGATCCGAAAACCGTGACCGTTTGCGCGCGGCCAGTCATGTGTTTTATCTGAGGTCATCGCCAGAAGAGTTGCACCGGCGCCTGCGTCACGACACCCACCGGCCGCTGCTGCAGGTGGCCGATCCGCTGCGTCGCCTGCGCGACCTCTACCGAGACCGAGATCCGCTGTACCGCCAAACGGCGCACTTTGTCGTCGAGACTTCCAGGCCGTCGGTGTCTGGACTGGTCCACATGGTTCTCATGCAGTTGGAGTTGGCGGGCTGGCTGGATCCCTCCCAAGTGCCCTCTCCGGTGGATCGCCCGCCGCACACCCGTCCCCACCCCAGACAGAACCCTGGATAATTTCTGGGCTTCTCACGTACACACCTCCAACATGACGCTGACCGTACCCGTGGACACGGGCCTGGCCCGATACGACATCCGAATCGGTGCGGGCTTGTTGCGTGACCCCGCCAGTTGGGAGGGCATGCCGCCGTCTCGCCATGCGGTCATTGTGACCAATGTCACGATCGCGCCGTTGTGGGCGCAGACCCTCGCCCAGATGCTGACCTCTTTGCATCGCCAGGTGTCCGTTTTGGAGTTGCCAGACGGCGAGGCCCACAAAGACTGGCCGGCGCTCAATTCGATCTTCGATCATTTGCTGCAAAGTGGATGCGATCGACAGACGGTGCTGTACGCCCTGGGCGGAGGCGTGGTGGGTGACATGACCGGTTTTGCCGCAGGTTGCTACATGCGCGGGATTCCGTTCGTGCAAGTGCCCACCACGCTCTTGGCGCAGGTCGATTCATCGGTGGGAGGCAAGACCGCCATCAACCACCGGCTGGGCAAGAACATGATTGGTCTGTTCAATCAACCCATCCGGGTGGTGTGTGATCTCGACACCCTGCGCACCTTGCCGCAGCGCGAGCTGGTGGCAGGCTTGGCCGAGGTCATCAAATACGGTCCGATTGCAGACCCGGTTTTTTTCGACTGGATCGAGCGCGAGCTGGATGCCCTGCTGGCGCGCGATGTGCAAGCCTTGGCGCACGCCGTGCAGCGATCGTGCGAAATCAAAGCCCAAGTGGTCGGTCAAGACGAGCGCGAAGGTGGGGTTCGGGCCATCCTCAACTTCGGTCACACCTTTGGCCACGCCATCGAGACGGCGCTGGGCTATGGCCAGTGGCTGCACGGTGAGGCCGTGGGCTGCGGCATGCTCATGGCCACCGATCTTTCCATGCAATTGGGGTTGGTGGGCCCGCAGCATCTTGAGCGCATGCGCGACGTGTTGGTGCGGTGCGGCTTGCCCACGCGCGCGCCCGACTTGGGCGTGGCCGCCTATTTGTCGTTGATGGGGCGAGACAAAAAGGCCCAGGCCGGTGAGATCCGATTCGTGGTGCTGGATGGCTGGGGCCGGGCGGCCGTCCGGCCCGCTCCCGACGAGTGCGTGTCCGAGGTCATCCAGCGGGCCGTGACCCGCTGAGTTTCCATGGCCCGATTGCCTCGCTTGGTCCGTGCCGGGTTGCCGCACCAGATTTTGCAAGCAGGGCACAACGGGCAGGCCTTGGTGCGTGACGATGAAGATCGGCTCATGTGGCGAGCCATCTTGTCTGATGTGGCCCGCACACACGAAGTGAGTGTGCATGCCTGGGTGTTGCTGGACGATGTGTTTCACCTGGTGGTCACTCCCACGCGTGCAGAAGGCCTGAGTCGTTTCATGCAAGACTTCGGTCGCCGTTATGTGGGGCATTTCAACCGCCGACATGCGCGCAGCGGTACCTTGTGGAACGGTCGCTTTCGCGCCGGCTTGGTCCAGCCCGGCCAGGCCTTGCTGCAAGTGATGCAGGTGGTGGAGACCCGTCCTCAGCGCGCTTTGGGCCTGGAAGCCCCTCAAGACTGGCCGTGGTCCAGCTTGGCGCACCATGTTGGTGGGTCCACAGACGCTTTGATCACCGAACCGCCCGCTTTTTGGGCAGAAGGCAACACCCCCTTTGATCGCGAGGCTGCCTATCGGCGCCGCATCGAGTTGGGGCTGGACCCGGCCACCGTGGCGGGCATTGAGTCCTGTGCCCGGCGTGGCCTTCCCTGGGGAACGCCGACTTTTGTCCAGGCGCTCGAGGCGGAAGAAGGGCGCGCACTGTCTCCCCGACCTCGCGGTCGCCCTCGCAAGGGCATCGCCCGCCCCTCAAAAGACTGATCCCACGCTGATCCCGCGGCTCCGGGTGGCCGGCATCTTGCATGACAGGCCTGATTTGACCCGGTGAATGCGCCTTGGCAAGCCGAGGATCGTGGGTGCCGGGGATGTTCAGATCTCAATGACTATGTCCCCAATTATTCGTCCCACCCTTTGTATCCTTCCATAAAATGGTTCTGACCCCATTTAATTTTTGCGAGGATCCGGTATCCAGAGGTATCCTGTGGTCTTGATAGCGGGTGGCGCTGATGCTGGAGCCCCGCTGACCGGTTCACACCGCCATCCCCCTTTGCATTCCTCCCTTTGAATCCCTGAGTGTTCCCATGACGCAGTCCACCCCCACACCCTCTCAAGACCTTTGCCTGGCCGAAGCCACCCGGTCCGGACTGTATGACCCCGCCCATGAACACGACGCCTGCGGTGTGGGCTTTGTGGCACACATCAAGGGGCAGAAAGCCCATTCCATCATTGAGCAAGGTCTCAAGATTCTTGAGAACCTCGACCATCGAGGCGCGGTGGGCGCAGACAAGCTCATGGGCGATGGCGCAGGGATCCTGATTCAAATCCCGGATGAGTTTTACCGGGAAGAGATGGCGAAAGTTGGTATTTACTTACCGCCTCCGGGTGAATATGGCGTGGGGATGATTTTTCTGCCCAAGGAACACGCCTCCCGCTTGGCTTGTGAGCAAGAGTTGGAGCGGGCCATCCGTGCCGAGGGCCAGGTGTTGTTGGGATGGCGCGACGTCCCGGTGGACCGTGAGATGCCCATGAGCCCCACGGTGCGTGCCAAAGAGCCCGTCATCCGGCAGGTCTTTATTGGTCGAGGCCCCGATGTCATCGTGCCCGACGCACTGGAGCGCAAGCTGTATGTGATCCGAAAGACCGCCTCTGCGGCCATTCAGGCGCTCAAGCTGACGCACAGCCGCGAGTACTACGTGCCCAGCATGAG
Organism: Betaproteobacteria bacterium; assembly: GCA_009923895.1. GTDB lineage: Bacteria > Pseudomonadota > Gammaproteobacteria > Burkholderiales > Burkholderiaceae_C > Rubrivivax. Next base: position 4,662 of record RFSP01000094.1, read on the forward strand.
CTGCCGCACCGTGATCTACAAGGGTCTGCTTTTGGCCGACCAAGTGGGCCAGTACTACCGAGATTTGGCCGACCCGCGGACCGTGTCTGCGTTGGCGCTGGTGCACCAGCGTTTTTCCACCAACACCTTCCCCGAGTGGCCCTTGGCCCACCCGTACCGCATGGTGGCCCACAACGGCGAAATCAACACAGTCAAGGGCAACTTCAATTGGATGCGGGCCCGAGAAGGGGTGATGAAGTCTCCCGTCTTGGGCGATGACCTCAAAAAGCTCTATCCCATCAGTTTCGAGCACCAAAGCGACACCGCCACTTTTGACAACGCCTTGGAGTTGTTGACCATGGCGGGCTACCCGCTGGCGCATGCCGCCATGATGATGATCCCAGAGGCTTGGGAACAGCACGAGCAGATGGACCCGCGGCGTCGTGCGTTTTACGAGTACCACGCAGCCATGATCGAGCCATGGGATGGCCCCGCAGCCATGGTGTTCACCGATGGCAAACAAATTGGTGCCACCCTGGACCGCAACGGGTTGCGTCCCGCGCGGTATTTGGTCACCGATGACGACCTGGTGGTCATGGCCTCTGAGACGGGGGTGCTGCCCATCACGCAGGGGCGCATTCTGAAGAAATGGCGGCTTCAGCCGGGCAAGATGTTCCTCATCGACTTTGAGCAAGGGCGCATCGTTGATGACGAAGAGCTGAAGAACCAATTCGCTTTCGCCAAGCCTTACCGGCAATGGATTGAGAACGTGCGTGTCAAGCTGGACGACATCGAACTGCCGGCCACACCGCAGGTCGCCCCCGGCGAGTCGCTGTTGGATCGCCAACAAGCTTTTGGCTACACCCAAGAAGATTGGAAGTTCTTGCTCAGCCCCATGGCTTCTCAAGGTGAAGAAGCCATCGGCTCGATGGGCAACGATTCGCCCTTGGCGGTGCTGTCCAGCAAGGACAAGCCTTTGTACAACTACTTCAAACAGTTGTTCGCGCAGGTGACGAATCCGCCCATCGACCCGATTCGTGAAGCCATCGTGATGTCACTGAACAGCTTCATCGGCCCCAAGCCCAACTTGCTGGACATCAATGCGGTCAACCCGCCCATGCGGTTGGAGGTGACGCAGCCGGTGTTGGACTTTGATGACATGGCACGGCTGCGGGCCATTGAAAAGCACACCGATGCCAAGTTTCGCAGCTACGAGTTGGACATCACCTACCCGCTGGAGTGGGGCCATGAAGGTGTTGAAGCCAAGCTCGCATCGTTGTGCGCCGAAAGCGTGGATGCCATTCGAGGCGGTCACAACATTCTCATCATCACCGACCGTGGTTTGAACCGTTCGCAGGTGGCGATACCGGCCTTGTTGGCCTTGTCGGCCGTGCACCATCATTTGGTGCGCGAAGGTCTTCGCACCACAGCGGGCCTGGTTGTGGAAACCGGATCGGCCCGCGAGGTGCATCACTTCGCCGTGCTGGCGGGCTACGGAGCCGAGGCGGTGCACCCCTATTTGGCCATGGAAACGCTGGCGCAGATGCACCGCGACTTGCCCGGCGACTTGTCAGCCGAAAAGGCCATCTACAACTACATCAAGGCCATCGGAAAAGGCCTCTCCAAAATCATGTCCAAGATGGGCGTGAGCACCTACATGTCGTATTGCGGCGCCCAGCTTTTTGAAGCCATAGGCTTGGAAAAGCGCTTCGTCGACAAGTACTTCCGCGGCACCGCTTCGCAAGTGGAGGGCATCGGCATCTTCGAGGTGGCCGAAGAAGCCCTTCGCATGCACCGCGCTGCCTTTGGTGACGATCCGGTTCTGGCCCAAGCGTTGGATGCGGGCGGCGAATACGCATGGCGGGTGCGCGGTGAAGAGCACATGTGGACGCCCGATGCCATCGCCAAGTTGCAACACAGCGCGCGCTCTGGCCGGTTTGACACTTACAAAGAGTACGCGCAAATCGTCAACGACCAGAGCAAGCGTCACATGACCTTGCGCGGCTTGTTTGAATTCAAGGTAGACCCGACCAAGGCCATCCCTTTGGACGAAGTGGAGCCTGCCAGCGAGATCGTCAAGCGTTTTGCCACGGGGGCGATGTCATTGGGCTCCATCTCCACCGAGGCGCATGCCACGCTGGCCGTGGCCATGAATCGCATCGGTGGCAAGAGCAACACGGGCGAGGGCGGTGAGGATCCTGCCCGTTACCGCAACGAACTCAAAGGCATCAAGATCGCCTCGGGGACGCGGGTGAGCGATGTCATCGGCAAGCGCGTGGTCGAGGCCGACATTGAGCTGCAAGAAGGCGACAGCTTGCGCAGCAAGATCAAGCAGGTGGCCTCGGGTCGCTTTGGTGTCACAGCAGAGTACTTGGTCAGTGCCGATCAAATTCAAATCAAGATGGCGCAAGGGGCCAAGCCGGGTGAGGGCGGGCAACTGCCGGGCGGCAAGGTCAGTGAGTACATTGGCTTTTTGCGTTACTCGGTACCCGGCGTGGGACTGATCAGTCCGCCACCGCACCATGACAT
>RFSP01000095.1 GCA_009923895.1 Betaproteobacteria bacterium
GACCCAATCGGGCCGCAGCCGGTCACCAACACCTGTTGCCCCAAGACGCTGCCCGCCCGCGTCACGGCATGCAGTCCCACTGACAGTGGCTCTGCCAATGCGGCGTGCGACAGGCTCAGATGATCGGCAATCGGATGGGCCTGATGGCTCTCAATCACCACCTGCTGACTGAAGGCCCCCTGGATATGCGGAAACGGCATGGCACTGCCAAAGAAGCGCATGTGCAGGCAATGGTTGTGGTGCCCCTTCTGGCAGAAACGGCATTGCCCACAGGGGCGTGAAGGAGAGATGGCGATGCGCTGCCCGGGGCGCAGGCCGTTCACCGCAGCGCCCACCTGGTCGACCACGCCGGAGACCTCATGGCCCAGGGCCATGGCTTCGCGAATACGTACCGTGCCAAAGCCACCATGCTGCTGGTAGTGCAGATCCGAGCCACAAATGCCACCGTAAGCCACATGGACCCGCAACTGATTCTCGCCAGGCTGCGGCGTGGGGGCGTCCTCAATGCGCACGTCGCGCGCGCCGTGGCACACAATGGATTTCATGGCAGCCTCCTTGGAATCTCTTACACCCACTAAAGCGTGGCGGTCACGCCGCCGTCGACGTACAGGATATGGCCATTGACGAAATTGGATGCGTCGCTGGCCAAAAACACCACTGCGCCGCCCAGGTCGGGTAGCTCGCCCCAGCGGCGGCTTGGCGTGCGGCCCACGAGCCAGGCACTGAAGGTGGGATCATCCACCAACTTTTGATTGAGCTCGGTTTTGAAGTAGCCCGGCCCGATGCCATTGACCTGCAGGCCCAGCGGCCCCCAGTCGATGGCCATTCCCTTGGTCAACATTTTCACCGCACCCTTGCTGGCTGTGTAAGGCGCAATGCCAGGGCGACCCAGCTCGCTTTGCACCGAGCAGATGTTGATGATCTTGCCGCGCCCGCGTGCAATCATGTGACGGGCCACTGCCTGACCCACGTGATAGACGCTGTCGACGTTGGTGCGCATGAGAGTGTTCCAGTCGCTCTCTTCGTAGTTTTGCAGCGGGCCGCGGATTTGCATGCCCGCGTTGTTGACGAGGATGTCAATCGGCCCACTGGCCTCGATTCTCTCAACGGCGCTTCGTACCGCCTGCGCGTCGGTCACGTCAAAGACGCTGGTGTGTGCCGCCACGCCTTTGAGCGCCAGTTGTTCACGTGCCTGTTCAAGCCGCTCCTCGGTCCGGCCGTTCAAGATGACTTGCGCACCGGCCTGGCCGAGCGCCTGGGCCAGTGCCAGACCAATGCCCGCCGAGGAGCCGGTGATGAGTGCACGGCGACTCTTTAATTGGAAGGCATCCAGGATATTCATTTCATCAGCAGCCATTTCAAAGGCACCATCACCAGGCTGGGGAAGGCGATCAACAATCCCATGACCACGACTTGCGACACGAGAAAGGGCATCACGCCGCGGATGACATCATGCATGGGAATACGACCGACACCGCAGACCACGTTCAGGACCGTGCCCACCGGTGGTGTGAGCAGCCCGATGGCGTTGTTGATGATGAACAGCACACCGAAGTACACCGGATCGATTCCCGCCTGCCGCACCAGCGGCATCAGCACTGGTGTGAGGATCAGCACCGTGGGCGCAAAGTCAAGCGCGGTACCCACCACCAGCACCATCAGCATGAGCATGACCAACAGCAGCTGCGGATTGTCAATGAAAGGACGCATCAGATCGACGATCTGGTTCGGGATGTTGGCCACCGTCAGCAGCCAGGCACTGACGAGCGCAGCGGCCACGAGGAACATCACCACCGAGGAGGTCTTGGCCGCTGTCAACACGATCGCGTAGAGGTCACGCACCCGTATTTCGCGGTAGACAAAAAGGCCGACGAAAAGCGAATACACGACGGCCACCACTGCGGCTTCGGTGGGCGTGAAGATACCCACCTTCATGCCACCGATGATGGTAATGGCCAGCAAGTAGGCCCAAAAGGCGTTGAGTGTGACCTTTAGACGCTGTTTCATCGGCACCTTCTCGGTGACGGTGACCTTGTCGCGGCGCGCCACCAACGCCCAGGTGACCACGAGTGCCAGACCCATCAAGATGCCTGGGAAGATGCCGGCCATGAACAGCTTGGAGATCGATACGCCGCCAATCACGCCGAACAGCACAAAGCCAATTGACGGAGGAATGACCGGCGCAATGATGCCACCCGCGGCAATCAGGCCTGCCGAGCGGTCCATGCGGTAGCCGGCCTCGCGCATCATCGGCAGCAGCACTGCGGCCAGCGCCGCGGTGTCGGCCACAGCCGAGCCCGACAGGCTGGCCATCACGATGGCAGCGAATACCGCCACATAGCCCAGCCCACCGCGCAGGTGTCCCACCCACACCATGGCCGACTGGACAATGCGCCGGCTCATTCCGCCGGCGTTCATCAGTTCGCCGGCAAGCATGAAGAAGGGCACGGCCATCAGCGGAAAGTTGTCGGCGCCGCTGATGAGGTTTTGCGAGACGATCTGCGTGTCGAAGTTGTCCAGGTGCAGCATCAGTGCCACACCCGAGACGATCAGCGAGAACGCCAGAGGCATGCCCAACGCCATGGCAGCCAACAGCGAGCCGATGAAAACGAGGACGGTCACGGCGGCGTGCCTTTGATATGCGGCTGCGCGGTGTCCTCCGAGTCTTGCACCTGGATCAGGTCAGACTCGCGGAAATGGCCCCGCGCCAGGGCCACCAGCTTGGCGACGATCATCAGCCCCATGGCCACACTGGTGAGGTAGCCCACGCCGTACACCCAGCTCATCGGAATCTCCAGTACCGGCGAGCGGGTGGATGCGTTGATGCCATGCTGCTTGTAGGTTCCGTAAAACATCAGTGCGCAGCACCCAAGCATCAGCAGGTTGGAGGTTGCAAATGCCAGCTTCTTGCCTCGAAGACCCAAGCGCCGCACCAGCGAATCGAGCCCCAGATGGGCGTTGTCTCGCATGGTGACGATGGCACCCAAAAAAGTGATCCAGATGAAAAGGTAGCGTGACAGTTCCTCAGAACTGATGATGCCGTCGTTGAAACCGTAGCGAAGCACGACGTTGCCGAACACCATGATGACCATGAGCGCGAGCATGGTCACCAGAGTGAATTCGGCCAGGCGAAAGAAGAGGTCAGTGATTCTTTGCATGGGGTGTCCGACCTCTTGCAAGTCTTACTTTGTGTCTTCAATGGCCTTGAGCAGCGCCGGGCCATTTTTCTCGGCAAAGGTCTTGGCGATCTCGGCCGAGACGATCTTCTGGAATGGTGCCATGTCCACATTCTCGATCACCTGCATACCCGACTTCTTGAGGTCAGCCACCACTTTGGCGGCGTTTTGCGCGTTCAGATTGCGTTGATAGGTCGCCGCTTCGCGCGCTGCGTCCACAATGATTTTCTGGTAGTTCGCCGGGAGGCTTTCGAATTTGGTCTTGTTCATTGCGACCACCAGTGGCGAGTACACATGGTTGCTCACCGTCAGGTGCTTTTGAACCTCGTAGAACTTGGAAGACCAGGTCACATTGATCGGGTGCTCCTGCGCATCGAAGGTGCCGTTTTCCAGGGCCGTGTACAGCTCGGCAATCGCCATCGGTGCCGGATTCATGCCCAGCAGCCGGAAGGCCTGAATGTGGTACGGGTTGGGGGTGGAACGGATCTTCAGACCTTTGAGATCGTCGGGCTTGGTGACGGGCCGCTTGTTATTGGTGAAGGCGCGCCAACCGTTTTCCCAATAGGCCAAGCCTTTGAGGCCATGCGGTGCCAACTCATTGAGCACCCCCGTGCCCACCGGACCATCGAGCACCGTGTAGGCGTGCTGCGCGCTGCGGAACACAAATGGCAGTTCCATGGCTGCGGTGTTGGGAACGATGCCGTTGTAATTGGACGCGCCGCTAGAGACGATGTCGATGGTGCCGCCACGCACACCGTTGATCATTGCGGCGTCGTTACCCAGCTGGTTTGCGGGGAATATCGTGATCTCCACATCGCCGTTGGTGCGTTGCTTGACGAGCTCGGCCAGCTTCATCGCGGCGGCGTGCTGCCCGTCGGTGGTGTTGACCGCATGGCCCATCTTCAGAGCGAACTTGGTCGCCAAGGCGGTGCTGCCCGTGGTGGCCATCAGAACGGCGATCAGAAGTTGCGAGATTTTCATGGTGTGTCTCCTGTTGAAATTTTTTGAGAAGGCAGTGCAAGTCCGTCTGCACTGAAGACGTGTCGGGAACGGTCCGGCTCGGCTGTCATTTGTGAAGCGCCGTCGCGAATGACGGCAGGGCCTCAATGGCGGCATCGACCAGCTCGCTCACGGGGCGGTCGATCTCGAGCGTGAACACATCGGTTTCCTGTGCGTCGGGCCGCTCCAGGGTACGGAATTGGCTGTCCAGCAGCGAGGGCGGCATGTAGTGGCCCGTGCGCTGTGCCAGCCGCTGCGCGACCATATCAAACGGGCCATCCAGGAAGAGGAAGCGCACGCCCGCCGCATGCTGACGGATGCGATCACGGTAGCTGCGTCGCAGCGCCGAGCAGGCCACCACCAGCCCCACACGGCTGTCGGCCAGACGTTTGCCGATGCGCTCAAGCCAGGGCCAGCGGTCGGCGTCTTCCAGGGGCTGGCCAGCGCGCATGCGCGCGATGCTCTCGGGCAGGTGCAGGTCGTCGCCATCAATCATGGGCAGACCCAGCCGCGCAGCCAATCCGTGGCCCACCGAGGTTTTCCCGCAGCCCGACACCCCCATCACCACCAAGCGCAGCGTTGTCATTCGTCGCAGCTCACTTTCCGCGTGCGACCACCCACTCGGGCACCGGCGTGATCAGCGGCTGGCCGTCGATGCCTGCACGCATATTGGCGAAGGCCAGGTCGGCCATGTCTTGGCGGGTCTGCGCGGTGGCGCTGGCCGTGTGCGGGCTCAAGACCACATTGGGCAGCTGCCGAAGTGCCTCGGGCACTTGCGGCTCATTGGCGAACACGTCGAGTCCGGCTCCGGCGATCGTGCCGTCGCGCAGCGCGCAGATCAGAGCCTCCTCGTCCACCACGCTGCCGCGCGCCACATTGATCAGATAGCCGTTGGGACCGAGCGCAGCCAGGACGTTCGCATTGATCAGGTGGCGCGTGCCCGCGCCGCCCGGAGTGATCACCACCAAGAAGTCCGACTGCTGCGCAAGCGCGACGGCATCGGATACGAAAGACCAAGGCAGGTCTGCCTTGGCCGAGCGTGCGGTATACGCAATGGGCATTCCGAAGGCCGAGGCGCGCCGGGCAATCGCCTGCCCAATTCGGCCCATGCCGACGATACCCATGCGTGCGCCAGAGACTTTGCGACCCAGTGCCAACGGTCCCCCGGGCCAGCGCCCCTCGCGCACGTGGCGGTCGCCTTCAGGTACACGGCGTGCGATGCCCAGAACCAGCGCCATGGCCATGTCTGCCACGTCGTCGCTCAGCACGCCTGGGGTGTGGGTGACTGGCACACCTCTCTCGATGGCTGCTGCCACATCCACCCCGTCATATCCCACGCCGAAGACCGAGACCACCCGGGCGGCGCTCAGTTGCTCAAGCAGCGGCCTCGGCACGCGGGCCTCGCCCGTGGCGGCCACCCCCACGATGTGCGGCGCAAGGGCCTCGAAGGCTGTCGGATCGAGCTCATGGGTACGGTCGTGTACCGTGTAGAGGCGGTCCAAGGCTTGTCGGAAGAACGGATGCAGCTTGGCAACGGCCAGAACGTCGGGCTTGGAAGGGGCAGACACGGAAAAGGCGGATCACAGCGACCCGAGGAGATCGATGAGGGAGCTTCAGCCTAGCGGGTTGCAGGTCGTCCCGATCTTGGGACTAACCCCTGCCCGATCCTCCCCAATGAGCGCCCCGAAGCCCGGGTGGCCAGGAAGAGGGTGGTCGGCAACGCCTTTGGATCTCTCGCTTGCCAGCGCTTGTTAAACTGCATCTTGCCGAGGCTGGCTACGCGTTGGGGCATTCCATGATCCGTTCAAAGAGACTCTTTGCAGTGGGTGGGCTTTGGCTTGCGACATGTGCGTCGCTGCCGGTGTCGGCCCAATATGCGCAGGTCCCGGAGCCGAGCTTTCGGCCGGCGGCCCCTCCTTCACCGGCCACGGACCCCAAGGACTACAAGTTGGACGTGGCCCGGCACATGTACGCCACCTACGCCCGCCACATCTATCGTGGCGTGATGCCGCCCATGCTCAACGCGGTCATGATCACCGAAACGCGGATTGACCCGTCTGGTCAGGTGTTGGGCGTGGAGATCAAACGCGAGCCCGCCCAGGACAAAGAAGCCATGGCTTGGGCCACGGCGATGATCAAGGCGGCCAGCCCCTACCCGGCGCCGGTGAACTTTGGTCCCGCTGGTGCGGTGGTGCGCGAGATCTGGCTCATCCACCGATCGGTGCGTGGACGATCAGAAAAGTTTCAGCTCGACAGCTTGGGCGAAGGCCAAAAGGCCACACCACCGTCTTGTCCCGCCAGCCCCATGGCGCAAGGGGAGGGCTCGAGCACCTCGGCGGCCACCATCGTGGCGCCTGCCGGTTCAGACAAGGGCCCCCTGCATTGGGCCGCTTTCACGGTCGAAGAGCGGGCTCAAGGCGCGGGCTATGCGCTGGCGCGCAATGTGATGTCCATCGAGCGGGCCGAGCGCGGCATCCCGGCATTGGGTCAGGACACCGAGGTGGGGGGGCCTTTGGGCCGTGCCACACCCTTGGGCAATTTCAAGACGGTGATCAAGTGGGAAGATCAGACCGAACGCAGCGCGCGCTACCAGTTCAACAACGCGGTGACCGTGAGCGGATCGGCGCGTGAGATGTCGGAGTTGAAAGAACGTGATTTGCCAGCCAGTGCCAGCTATGTGCGCATTGTGGCCAAGACCCCCTTGCAGGTGACTTGGACCTCGTCAGAGTACAGCACCACCGGTTCAGGCGAGGCCTTCTTGATGCAATTGCGAGAGTCCACCGACCCGTGCACGCACGAACAGACCTTGGAGATCAAGCAGCGCACGGCGTTTCCCGCCAAGCGCCCCATTCGTCAGGTGCTGAATTTGCCGGTGGGCGAGCACCGCTTGGCCTGGGGCGTTGGCATCAAGCGCACGGGTGGATCCGCCCAATG
>RFSP01000096.1 GCA_009923895.1 Betaproteobacteria bacterium
TGCGGAAGATCTTCCGCAGGGTTGGGTGGGTCGGTGGTGTCGAAGTCTGCCGCAGCACCCCTTGGTGTCCTGGGCTGATTGAGATGCGATTTTTGGGGTCTGCCGCAATGCAGGTCCTGTGTAGGGGAGTCGCCAAGTTGGTTAAGGCATCGGATTTTGATTCCGACATGCGAGGGTTCGAGTCCTTCCTCCCCTGCCAAATCATCTAGAGGCCGACATGCTGTTCAACACCATGCTGTTTTCGGGGAATGCCAACCCCGCGCTCGCGCAAGAAATCGCGACTCATCTGGGTGCAGAACTCGGCAAGGCCAAGGTGGGCGCGTTTTCCGATGGCGAAGTCGACATTGAGCTGTACCAAAACGTGCGCGCTCGCGACGTGTTTGTGGTGCAGCCCACCAGCCAGCCCACCAATGAGCACATCATGGAGTTGCTGCTCATGGTGGACGCATTCAAGCGGGCCAGCGCACGTCGAATCACGGCCGTGATTCCCTATTTTGGCTACGCCCGCCAAGACCGTCGGCCCCGCTCCACGCGGGTGCCCATCAGCGCCAAGGTGGTGGCCAACTTGCTTGAGACCGTGGGCGTGGAGCGTGTGCTCACCATGGACTTGCACGCCGACCAGATTCAGGGCTTCTTTGACATTCCCGTGGACAACATTTACGCCTCCCCGGTGCTGTTGTCCGATCTCAAAAACAATCAGTATTCCGATTTGGTGGTGGTGTCTCCCGATGTGGGTGGCGTGGTGCGCGCTCGCGCGCTGGCCAAGCAACTGGGTTGCGACTTGGCCATCATCGACAAGCGCCGCCCCAAGGCCAATGTGTCTGAAGTGATGCACGTCATTGGCGAAATTGAAGGCCGCAACTGCGTCATCATGGATGACATGATTGACACCGCCGGCACCCTGGTGAAAGCCGCCGAGGTGCTCAAGGAGCGAGGCGCTGGCAAGGTTTACGCGTATTGCACGCACCCGGTGTTCTCGGGCCCTGCCATCGAGCGCATCGCCGCCTCGCAACTCGACGAGGTGGTCATCACCAACACCATTCCACTCACTGACGCTGCCCGGGCCTGCCCCAAGATTCGGCAACTGTCAGTGGCCTTCCTGTTTGCCGAGACCATCCGCCGCATCTCTGATGGCGAATCGGTCACGTCCCTGTTTGCGGAGCAGAACAACAACTTCTGATCCGCCAGCCGCCCGCTTCATCCGAAGTGGGTGTTGTCCAAGAAGCGCCTGGTCGCGGGTGCTTCATCCATTACGGAGTTTGAAATGAAATTTACCGCTTTCGAGCGTGCACAGCAGGGGACCGGAGCGAGCCGCCGCCTGCGCAATGCCGGCAAGGTGCCGGGCATCGTTTATGGCTCTGGCACGCCCGCCTTGATTGAGCTCGATCACAACGCGCTGTACTTTGCGCTGAAGAAAGAGGCCTTCCACTCGTCCATTCTCGAAATGGAACTGGGCAAGGCCACGCAAAAGGTGCTGCTGCGTGACTTCCAGATGCATCCTTGGAAGCAGCAAGTGCTGCACGTGGATTTTCAGCGTGTGGACGAATCCACCCGCCTGCGCAAGAAGGTGCCGCTGCACTTCATCGGTGAAGAGAACTCGCCGGCCGTCAAGACCGACAAGGGCTTGGTGAGTCACGTGCAAACCGAGTTGGAAATCGAGTGCCTTGCTTCTCAATTGCCCGAGTACGTCACCATCGATCTTTCTGGCTTGGTCAAGGGCCAAACGCTCCATGTGAGCGACCTGAGCTTGCCCGAAGGCATCAAGGCCGTGCGGCATGGCACGCTCAACCCTGTGATCGTGTCGGTCACCATGGCCAAGGAAGAAGTGGAAGAAGCCCCGGCTGCAGCCCCTGTGGTGGCCGCCGAGAAGGCCCCGGCCAAGAAAAAGGACGAGAAGCAGAACAAGAAGTGATGCGACGCGGCACCTGCGCCGCTTCGCACCGTTGTCCAAGGGCTCGCTGGTCGAGCCCTTTTTTCTTGGATGACCCTTTTGCCTACAACGGGTCCGCACGATAATTCGGCTTCACATGATTCGCTTACTGGTGGGCCTGGGCAATCCCGGCACGGAATACGAGAGCACGCGTCACAACGCCGGTTTTTGGTGGGTGGATGCGGCTGCGCAGGTGCTTGGGGGCCGATTGGCGCATGACCGTGCGTATTTCGGTCTGGTGGCCCGCATCAACCGCCCGTCTGGGCCGCTGTGGCTGCTTGAGCCTCAGACCTATATGAATCTTTCAGGGAAATCGGTGGCGGCGCTGGCCCGGTTCTTCAAGATCCAACCGCAGGAAATTCTGGTGGTGCATGACGAGCTCGATCTGCTGCCAGGTCAAATCAAGCTCAAGTTGGGCGGCAGCCCCGCTGGACACAACGGGCTGAAAGATATTCATGCGCAACTGGGATCGGATCAGATCTGGCGGCTGAAGTTGGGCATTGGACATCCCGGCAACAAGGCCGAGGTGGCGGACTATGTGTTGCGCAAGCCGCCAGCCCAGGAGCGTGAGGCCATTGAAAAGACCATTCAAACGTCCATGGAGTCATTGGACTTGATGCTGGACGGCGCGATGGACAAAGCGATGATGAAGCTCCACGGCAAGCCGCAACGACCCAAGCCACCGAGGCCCGCAGATTTGCCGGCACAGGCTCAAGGCAGATTGCTTCGGCCCGATGGGCCTCGCAATGACGAGTAGGGTGGACGTGAGTGGAGAGAGCGTCATTGCGAGGGCCGCAGGCCCGCGGCCATCTCGCAGGCCAACGACTCAAGTCGTCATGATGCCGAGTGAAGGCTGCGGCGCCGGGCCTGTGAGCCGTTCGTACTTGGCCTGAAGCTGCTCTTTGGTTTCCACAAATTCCGGGTGGACAGGGATGCAGTTCACTGGACACAACTGCACGCACTGCGGCTCATCAAAATGCCCCACGCACTCGGTGCACTTGTGCGGGTCGATCTGGTAGATCTCGGGCCCCATGGAGATGGCCTCGTTGGGGCATTCAGGCTCACACACATCGCAATTGATGCATTCGTCGGTGATCCACAGCGCCATGGCGACAACTCCGAAAATCAGGCCGCGGGCTTGGCCACGCGGTCTTTGAGGCGGGCCAGAACCTGGGGCGCCACAAACTTGGAGACATCGCCGCCCAGGGAAGCGATTTCGCGCACAAAGGTGCCACTGACGAATTGGAACTGGTCGCTGGGCGTCATGAACACCGTCTCGACATGGGGCATGAGCTGTCGGTTCATGCCAGCCATCTGAAATTCATATTCAAAGTCGCTCACTGCCCGCAGCCCACGCACCACCACCTTGCCACCGAGGTCGACAACGAAATTGCGCAACAACCCGCTGAAGGCCTGGACTTCGACGTTCGGGTAGGGGGCAGCAATCTCCCTGGCCATTTCCAGTCGCTCGGCAATGGTGAACATGGTGCGCTTGTGGTGGCCCGCGGCCACGGCCAAAACCAATCGGTCAAAGAGACCTGCCGCTCGACGCATGAGGTCGGCGTGCCCCAAGGTCATGGGGTCAAAAGTTCCTGGATAGACGGCTATCAGGGGAGCGGAGGCGGTCACGGGATCATCTCCTCGACACTTAAAGGGGCGCCGGCGAGCGCTCAGATTCAATGGCCGGCGTCAGTGTAGCCGCGCGCAACAGGTGCGCGTGCACCTGACCGGCTTTCATGTGGCGGAACAGTTCCCAGTCCGCCCCTGCGCCGCCCCTGCCGTCTGCTTGACTGGTGGGGCTCCACGGCCGAGCGGACTCTAAATAGACCAAGCCCCCCGGGGCCAAAGCCCGTTGGGCGGCGGCCAAAGCGGGTCGTAACAGGTCACTGTCATACGGAGGATCAAGAAAGATCAGATCCCAAGACTGCGGCTTGGCCCGTTGCAAAGCCGCCACACCGTCCCCGCACTCGATTTGCACCGTCTGCGCATCGAGGCGCTCCTTGACGCGCTTCAAGCCAGACACCAAGGCGCCATCGCGGTCGATCATCCACACCTGAGCCGCCCCGCGCGAGGCCGCCTCAAAACCCAAGGCTCCGGCCCCCGCAAAGGCATCGATGCATCGCCAGCCGGTCAAGTCTTGGCCGAGCCAATTGAAGAGGGTTTCCCGCACGCGGTCAGGCGTGGGACGCAGACCAGGGCGATCGACCACGGGCAAGCGGCTGCGCTTCCACAGCCCCCCGATGAGTCGAACTTCGTGGACCTGTCGAGCACCCACCATCTCTACATTCGCACGGCAATGCCGTCGCGGGCCAACAGCGCCTTGGCCTGACCCACCGTGAACTCTCCGTAGTGAAAGATGCTGGCGGCCAACACCGCATCGGCGCCCCCCACCCGGATGCCCTCACTCAAATGCTCCAAAGCTCCCACGCCCCCCGAGGCGATGACCGGCACCCCCACCGCATCACTCACCGCCCGCGTGAGCTGCAAATCAAAGCCCACGCGGGTGCCATCACGGTCCATGCTGGTGAGCAAAATTTCACCGGCGCCGAAGTCGGCCATTTGCCGGGCCCAGGCCACGGCGTCCAGCCCGGTGTTGCGACGGCCCCCGTGCGTGTAAACGTCCCAGCCCTCGCCTCTTGATTTCAAGTCGTCGCCCACACGGCGCTTGGCGTCAATGGCCACCACAATGCATTGGGCGCCATACCGCTGCGACGCATCGCGAATGACCTGCGGCTGAGCCACAGCTGCAGAGTTGAAGCTGACCTTGTCCGCCCCGGCGTTGAGCAAACGACGCACATCTTCCACGGTACGCACCCCACCTCCGACGGTCAGGGGGATGAATACCTGCGAGGCCACCGCCTCAATGATGTGCAGGATCAAATCCCGGCCGTCGCTGGTGGCCGTGATGTCCAAGAAGGTGAGTTCATCCGCCCCTTGTTCGTTGTACCGAGCCGCAATCTCCACGGGATCGCCAGCGTCGCGCAGCTCAACGAAATTGACACCCTTGACGACCCGACCCCCGGTGACATCCAGGCAAGGAATGATGCGTTTGGCCAGCATGAGGGGGCAGCATCAACGCCAGGCGGGCTCAGGCACCCAGCTCATCGGCACGGGTCTGAGCGGCTGCGAAGTCGAGGTCGCCGGTGTAGATGGAGCGCCCGCAGATCACGCCCTCCACCCCTTCAGACTCCACGGCGCAAAGCTGCTCGATATCGCTCATGCCTGAGAGACCACCGGAAGCGATGACCGGAATGGTCAGGGCCTGGGCGAGTTTGACGGTGGCATCGATGTTGATGCCCGTGAGCATGCCGTCGCGGCCGATGTCGGTGTAGATCACGCCTTCCAATCCATAGTCTTGAAACTTGCGTGCCAAATCCACCACCTCATGCCCTGTGAGCTTGCTCCAACCATCGGTAGCCACCTTGCCGTCTTTGGCATCCAGACCCACGATGACATGGCCTCCAAACGCAGTGCAGGCATCTTGGAGGAAGCCTGGGTTCTTGACGGCCGCCGTGCCGATGATGATGTAGCTGATGCCGGCGTCAAGATAACGCTCGATGGTGTCGAGATCGCGTATGCCGCCTCCGAGTTGCACCGGGATTTCGTCATTGACCTCACGAAGAATGGCCTTGATGGCCCCTTCATTGACTGGCTTGCCCGCAAATGCACCGTTGAGATCCACCAAATGCAACCTGCGGGCCCCTGCGTCGAGCCACCGCCGGGCCATGGCGGCAGGATCGTCGCCAAATGTGGTGGAGACTGACATGTCCCCTTGTTGAAGACGGACGCACTTACCGTCCTTGAGGTCGATGGCCGGGATCAGCAGCATGGCTCAAATGCAGCGGGTTGGTCAATGAAAGAGGTGAAATGGGCCTTGGCAAGCACCGGCCTCAGGGCTGCCAGTGCAAAAAATTACGGTACAGGCGCAAACCTTGGGCGGCGCTTTTCTCGGGATGGAATTGTGTGGCAAAAATATTATCTCGGCCGATGACGCAGGTAAAGCGCCCCCCATAGTCCGCCTCGCCCAAGGTGTGGCGTGCGTCAGACGGTGCCGCGTAATAGCTGTGGACGAAATAAAACCAGGACGCTTCGTCCACGCCATGCCACAAGGGATGGGGCCGCTGATAGACCTGATTCCAGCCCATCTGAGGCACTTTGAACCGACTGCCATCGCTCTGGGTGCGACCTTCCAGCTGAAACCGCAGGACCCGACCCGGCAGCAGGCCCAGCCCTGGCGTGTCTTGTTCTTCGCTGTGTTCCAGCAGCATTTGCATGCCCACGCACACCCCCAAGAGGGGCTTTTCAGCCGCTGCGCGTTCCACGGCCTCCCGCAGGCCAGACTCATGCAAGTGGCGCATGCAGTCGCGCATGGCGCCTTGGCCGGGCAGGACCACGCGCTCGGCCGCGCGCACAACCTGGGGGTCGGCGGTGACGCACACCTCCACACCCAGGCCCTGTGCCGCATGCACAACGGCCTGAGAGACCGAGCGCAGATTGCCCATGCCGTAGTCGACCACGGCCACGCGTCGCGACATGGTCTACAAGGTTCCCTTGGTCGATGGAATGGTCCCCGCGGCCCGCGGATCGGGGGTCAGGGCCATGCGCAGGGCGCGTGCAAAGGCCTTGAAAACCGTCTCACACTGGTGGTGGGCGTTGTGGCCTTTGAGGTTGTCGATGTGCAGGGTCACCAATGCGTGGTTGGCAAACCCTTGAAAGAATTCAAAGGCGAGTTGGGTGTCGAATTCGCCCACCATGCCCGAGCGAAAAGGCACGTCCATGTGCAAGCCGGGTCGGCCTGAAAAATCCACCACCACGCGCGAGAGCGCCTCGTCCAACGGCACGTAAGCGTGTCCATAGCGGGTGATGCCGCGCTTGTCTCCTGCGGCTTGCGCCACGGCCATGCCCAAGGTGATGCCCACATCCTCGACGGTGTGGTGGCCATCGATGTGCAAGTCTCCTTGTGCTTCGATGTCCAGATCGATCAAACCGTGCCGAGCAATCTGCTCCAGCATGTGGTCAAAAAAACCAATACCCGTGGCGAGCTTGGCTTCACCGTGTCCATCCAGATTGAGCTGGACGCGGATCCGAGTCTCTTTGGTGTCTCGGCGCACCGTGGCGGTACGGGCCGTTGCTTCAGAGGGGCCAGCATTCATGGGG
>RFSP01000097.1 GCA_009923895.1 Betaproteobacteria bacterium
ACATCAGCACGGCCAGCAGCATGCCCATGCCGCTATTGGCCATGGCCACCCCGGTCACCAAGCCCCAAGCCGCAATGCCCACGGTCACCCCCGACATGTCACGGGCACCGGCCCAAAACGCGGGATCACGCCAGAGGCGATCGCCACGAGCCCAATCGGGTGGCGTCACTGAAGTCACTGAAGAAACTGGGCGAATGTGATCCGCCTTCCTCCAGCGCGTTGCACGACCAGCGGCTCCAGCACGCCATTGCCACATGCCACGCCCAGCCGACCCGGCGCCAACTCCACCGGCGAGCCCGCAGCAGCCGCCACATCCGGGTGGACCTGGGCACGCCACAGCTTCACCGTGTGCCCCTCCCACTCAAAGGTGCACCCGGGAAAGGGGTCAAAGGCCCGGAGTCGCCGTTCGATGACCTCCGCTGGCGCTGACCAGTCGATGCGACTTTCACGTTTGTCGATCTTGTGGGCATAGGTCACACCGGACTCAGGCTGAGGCACCGCGCGCAAGGTCCCCTGTTCGGCTTGAAACAACGCTTGAACAATCAACTGTCCTCCCAGCGCTGCCAAGCGGTCATGCAGGCTCGCCGTTGTGTCGTCGCTGCGCACCGGCTCCTCGGCTTGAATGAGCATGTCGCCCGTGTCCAAGCCCGCATCCATCTGCATGATGGTGATCCCGGTGGAGGTGTCACCCGCTTCGATGGCGCGGTGAATCGGAGCCGCACCCCGCCATCTGGGCAACAAAGACGCATGGATGTTCAAGCACCCTAAGCGGGGCATCTCCAAGACCCACGGCGGCAGGATCAGGCCATAAGCGGCCACCACCATCACGTCCGCTTGAGCCGCCTTCAGCGCCTCTTGGGCTTGGTGCGCGTCCGCCGCAAAGCGTCCGTCGAGCCGCAGTCCCTGAGGTTGGAACACCGGCACCCCCATTTGCAGGGCCAAGGACTTCACGGCTGAGGGCTGCAAGGCCAACCCACGACCCGCGGGCCGATCGGGCTGAGTCAGCACACCCACCAGCTCATGCCCGGCCGCTTTCAGCGCCGCCAGCGCCGCTGCTGCGAACTCAGGAGTCCCGGCAAAGACAACGCGCACGCGCGGTCCTCAGATGCGCTGCGCCTCGCGAGAGCGCTTGAGCAACTTGGTGCGGATGCGGTCGCGTTTGAGTGCGCTGAGGTATTCCACAAAGACTTTCCCCACGAGGTGGTCCATCTCATGCTGCACGCACACAGCGCTCAGCCCTTGTGCCTCCAGCTCAAAAAGGTCTCCCTCTCGATTCAAAGCCCTCACCGTGACCTGGGCATGGCGAGCCACCTGGTCGTACACCGCCGGGACCGAGAGGCAGCCTTCTTCACCCATGACGATGTCTTCACTTCTCGCCGTGATCTCTGGGTTGATCAAAACCAGGGGGCGATCGCGCTGCTCCGAGGTGTCCATGACGATGATGCGCCGATGGATATCCACCTGGGTGGCAGCCAGCCCGATGCCCTCGGCGGCGTACATCGTCTCCAGCATGTCGTCGACGATGCGCTGAACTTGTGCATCCACCTCAGCCACGGGCGCAGCCACCTTGTGAAGACGCGGATCAGGAAAAGTCAAGATGGGTAACAGCGCCATGGTGATGAAAAGGCAAGAAAACGGACGCGGGGCCCTCCAATGGTGGATGGCACGCACCCGGAGGGTTCGACACACTCAGGTGATGGAATCAAGTCTGCCATTGTCTCATTCGCCGCAAACTCCTCGCGCCTGCGCCGGGCCGTCTGCCTCGAGCAAAGAGGAGTTTGAGGCCTGGTTTCGGCTGTTGGAGTCGCCCGGCGTGGGGCGTCGCAGCGCCGCAGCGCTGATTCATCGCTGGGGTGAAATCCAAAAGGTCTGGTCTGCCACGCCGGCTCAATGGGCCCAGGTCATCGGCCCTGTTGCCGCACAAGCGCTCGGAGCCGCTCCTGAGGCCGTCTTCCTTCAACGCCAAGAAGCCGCCTGGCGCTGGCTGCAAGGCCAAGACGAATGCGATCTGCCTGCACCGCGCCGGGCGATCACCTGGGGCGCTGCAGACTACCCCGACATCCTCACGCAACTGCCCGATCCTCCGTTGATGCTCTACGTGGCCGGCTCCACCGCCGCTTGGGATCGGCCCAGCTTGGCCATTGTGGGCAGTCGAAACCCCACGGCACAAGGGGTGGACCATGCCAAAGCCTTCGCCAGCGCATTGTCACGGGCCGGTTGGGGGGTGATCTCCGGTTTGGCGTTGGGAATTGACGCGGCGGCCCATGAGGGCGCACTCGAGGCCCAAGGGCCGACCGTGGCGGTCATCGGCACCGGACCCGACCGGGTGTACCCTCGCCGCCACCACGGCTTGGCACGTCGCATCGTGCAAAGCGCGGGCGCTGTGGTCAGCGAATATCCCCCTGGCTCGCCGGTTCGCCCAGAAAATTTTCCCTTGCGCAACCGCATCATTGCGGGCCTGGCCCGGGGCACGCTGGTGGTCGAAGCGGCGTTGGAATCCGGCTCGCTCATCACTGCCAAACTCGCTCTCGACGCGGGCCGAGAGGTGTTTGCCATTCCTGGGTCCATCCACTCGCCCCAATCCAAAGGCTGCCACGCGCTCATCCGACAGGGCGCCAAGCTGGTGGAAACGGCCCAAGACATTGTCGAGGAGTTTGCGCCAGACCTCTGGAGCACCGCTGCGTTGAGCGCGCCGCCGCCGCCCGTCGACGGACGATTGCAGCTCATGGGCCACGATCCCGTGGCCTTGGACACCCTGGCCTGGCGCAGCGGGCTGGACGTTGGCGAAGTGGCGGCGCAGCTGCTGGAGTGGGAGTTGCAGGGCCTGGTGGCTCGGCTGCCAGGCGGGTTGTATCAACGCCGCAGCGCTGGGTGACAGCAGCTGGGGTATAGTGAACCCATGTTCGATGTTCTGGTCTACCTGTACGAAAACTACTGGCGGCCCGACGCCTGCCCAGATCCGAGGCAGCTCACCCGCAAGCTCGTGGCGGTTGGTTTTGAAAGCGACGAGATTCAAGACGCGCTCGATTGGTTGGCCGGGTTGACGGCCTCCTCTGCTGGCAGCGACACGCCTCAGAGCGATGACGCCATGCGCGTGTACACGCCTCGAGAGCCAGACTTCACCAAATCCTCGCGCTTGACGCCCAGCCACATGGCAATGCCAGCGGCCACAAAGATCGACGAGTAGATGCCAAACAAGATGCCGATGGTCAAGGCCACGGCAAAGTAGTGCAGGGTCGGTCCGCCAAACAACAGCATGGACAGCACCATCATTTGAGTGCTGCCGTGAGTGATGATGGTTCGGCTCGTGGTGCTCGTGATGGCGTGGTCGATGACCTGGGGCGTGGTCATCTTGCGGAATTTGCGAAAGGACTCGCGAACCCGGTCAAAGATCACCACCGACTCGTTGACGGAATACCCAAGAACGGCCAAGACCGCCGCCAACACCGCCAGCGAAAACTCCCACTGGAAGAAGGCAAAAAAGCCCAGGATGATGACCACGTCATGGAGGTTGGCGATGATGCCTGCCACCGAAAATTTCCACTCAAAGCGAAACGCCAAGTACAGCATGATGCCCAGCACCGTCACACCCAGGGCCAGGGCGCCGTCACGCGCCAACTCATCGCCCACCGACGGACCCACAAATTCCGTGCGGCTGAGCTTGAGCGGCTCGGCGCCTGAGGCCGTGGTGCACGAGGGTCTGCTGACCGATTCGCCCTGAGGCGTGGTGTACTGCTTGGTCCCGGTTGTGCCCCCTTCGGCCGTGCAGAGTTGTTCAAAGGCACGCATCGACAATTCGGCGTTGCCCTTGGCATCGGAGCGTGAGGGCAGGCGCACAAGCACGTCGCGCGAGGTGCCAAAGGTCTGGACCTGCACTTCACCCAAGGCCAACTTCTCAATGGCTGCGCGGGCTTTGTTGATGTCCGCCGACTGGGCGTATTCCACCTCCACCACCGTGCCACCGGTGAATTCGATGGACAAATGCAAGCCGCGGGTGGCGAGGAAAAAGACCGCCGCTGCAAAGGTGAGGAAGGAGATGACATTCAGAATCAGCGCATAGCGCATGAAGGGAATGTCGCGTTGAATGCGGAAAAATTCCATGGCCGACGCTCCTCTTACCGCTTCTGAGAGACCTTGGCAGATTCCACCTGCTGCGTCTCTTCGTGCGTCAATGGTGCAGCCGCATCGGGCCGCCAGACTTGTCCAATGGATACCGACTTGAGTTTCTTTTGGCGGCCGTACCAGAGATTGACCAGACCGCGAGAGAACATCACAGCCGAGAACATCGAGGTCAAAATGCCCAGGCAGTGCACCACAGCGAAGCCGCGCACTGGGCCCGAGCCAAAAGCCAACAAGGCCAAGCCCGCAATCAGCGTGGTGATGTTGGAGTCCAAAATGGTGGCAAAGGCGCGCTCATAGCCGGCATGAATGGCCGCTTGCGGCGATGCCCCGCCGCGCAGCTCTTCGCGCACGCGTTCATTGATCAGCACGTTGGCATCAATGGCCATGCCCAATGTCAGCGCAATGGCCGCCATGCCGGGCAAGGTCAACGTGGCCTGCAGCATGGACAGCACCGACACCAAAAGCAGCAAGTTGAACCCCAACGCCAGCGTCGAAAAGAGTCCGAACAGCAGGTAGTAAAGGCACATGAACGCGGCAATCGCCAAAAAGCCGTAGACCACGCTGTTGAAACCCTTGGAGATGTTCTCGGCACCCAGGCTCGGGCCGATGGTGCGCTCTTCAATGATTTCCATGGGTGCGGCCAGCGAGCCGGCGCGCAACAGCAAGGCCGTGTCATTGGCTTCCTGCGTCGACATGCGCCCTGAGATCTGAAACCGCGCACCCAGCTCACTGCGAATGACCGGTGCCGTCACGACCTCTCCCTTGCCTTTTTCAAACAAGAGGATGGCCATGCGCTTGCCCACATTTTCACGGGTCACGTCACGCACAATGCGCGCACCCTTGGCGTCCACCGTCAGGTGCACCGCCGGCTCCTGGGTTTGGTTGTCAAAACCTGCCTGGGCATCGGTCAAGCTGTCCCCCGTGAGCACCACCTGGCGGTACACGATGATGGGTGCACCGTTTCTCTCCAGATAGCGCTCGCTGCCAAACGGCACGGCGCCCCCCGACAGCGCGGCTTGCGCTTCAGCCGAGTCATTGACCATGCGCATTTCCAAGGTCGCGGTGCGGCCAATGATGTCTTTGGCCTTGGCCGTGTCTTGAACGCCCGGCAGCTGCACCACCACCCGATCCAGACCTTGCTGCTGAATCACGGGTTCGGCCACTCCCAACTCATTGACCCGGTTGTGCAGCGTGGTGATGTTTTGCTTGAGGGCCTGCTCTTGCACCAAGCGAGCCGCCTGGGGTTTGAGCTGGCCTTTGAGTTTGAAGTCCGCGCCATCGCTCAGCGCTTGCCACTCCACATCGGCTGACTGATCGGACAGCACGCCTCGGGCCTGCTCCATGGTGGCTGCGTCTCGGAAGCGCACCTCGACCGCATTGCCTTCGCGCGAAATACCGGCGTGGCGGATGTTCTTGTCTCGCAACTGGGAGCGAATATCGCCCGTCATCGCATCGGCCTTTTTGGTCAGCGCGGCCTTCATGTCCACTTGCATCAAGAAGTGAACACCGCCGCGCAAGTCCAGCCCCAAGTACATCGGCAAGGCGTGCAGCTTGGCCATCCAGGCAGGCGAGCGCGACAAGAGGTTGAGCGCCACGATGTAAGTCGGATTGGTGGCATCGGGGTTCAGGGCCGCACTCAGGGCATCTTTGGCGCGCTTTTGAGTGTCCGTGTCCTTGAACCTTGCTTTGATGGACGCGCCGTCAAACTGCACAAAGTCAGGAGTGACTTTGGCATCGGCCAGCGTTTGTTCCACGCGCGCCACCAAGGCCGCATCCAGCTTGACGGTTGCTTTGCCGCTGGAGACCTGCACGGCAGGCGCTTCGCCATAGAGATTCGGGCCGGCATAAAGCAAGCCGATCACCAAGGCGACGGCAAGAATCACATACTTCCACAAGGGGTAGCGGTTCATGGGATGACAGCGAACGGGTGAGAGCGAAGGATGGGAGGCCGGAAAGACCGAAAGTCTTCGACCGTTACTTGTGACCGTTACTTGTGAACGTTACTTGTAAGTGCCTTTGGGCAGCACTTGAACAACGGCGCTGCGCTGCACTTGAAGCTCCACACCGCTGGAGACTTCCACGTGCAAAATGCTTTCTCCCAGCTTGGCCACTTTGCCGATCACGCCACCGGCCACCACGACCTCATCGCCCTTGGCCAAGGCGTCGATCATGGCCTTGTGCTCTTTTTGCCGCTTCATTTGGGGCCGGATCATGATGAAGTACAGCACCACAAACATCAGCAGCAACGGCAGCATGCTGAACAAGGTCGATTCCGCGCCCCCCGCGGCAGCAGGGGCCGTTTGTGCGTAGGCTTGAGAAATGAACAACATCTTGGGTCTCCTTAGAACACCCCTTCGCCGCAGCGAAGGCTCAAACAAAAAGGCCCTCACGGGGAGGGCAGGGATCCGAAGTTGGGCGTCTTGATGGTTGCGGGGGCAAGATTTGAACTTGCGACCTTTGGGTTATGAGCCCAACGAGCTACCAGACTGCTCCACCCCGCGCCAGAGCCTGAGATTCTAGCATGGTTTGCGACGCTATTACTCTGCACAAAAGTAGGCACTGCGCTTGTGGATTCAAGCTCGCCGGGGGTCAGTCTTTGCGTTCGTCAGGTTTCGCCAAATTGGCTCCCTTCGTGTCATGGCTTCACACCCTGCGCCCACACAAGGACTCAGAAGTACATCATGTCTTTGATGTCTTGGATCAGTTTTTCAATGATGCCATGGTGGGCCATGCTCTCCTGGATCAAGTCGCGGGCCTTAAGACGCTTGTACAGGCCATTGTCTTTGGCAAGACTGGAAAGCACTTCATCGAGGACCGGTTGTGAATTCTGCAAGTCCACGAATGCATCCACCTGTTCCGAAAGTTTGTGCTTTGAAACCAGGCCACGCTTATTTTTTGCCTTGGATATTTCCTCATCGGAATCAACCAGCTTGCGCACGGTGACCATCGTGAGGATCTG
>RFSP01000098.1 GCA_009923895.1 Betaproteobacteria bacterium
CGATCACGTCGAAGACGTCGTCGTCAGGATGGCCCAGCGCCGGCTTGTGATACCCGATCGCGACGATCGGTTCGGCGTCGAATTCGACTTCGACGCGGCGTTCACCCCGCTGCTCCGGCTCGACCGTCACGATCTCGGGTGCGGCGCCCGCCGCCGGAATCTTCCCGAATGTCTGTTCGATCAGGGCGATGACCTCTTTCGGATTGACGTCCCCCACCAGCGCGATCGTCGCATTGTTCGGACCATAATAGGTCTTGAAGAAGGCGGCGGTGTCCGCCGGGGTCAGGGACAGGATGTCCGATCCCCACCCGATGGTCGGCACGCCATAGGGATGCGCCCGGAAGGCCGCGGAGGTGAAGGTTTCAAACAGCAAGCCGTTCGGGCTGTCGTCGTTCCGCAACCGGCGCTCTTCCATCACCACGCCGCGCTCTTTGTCGGCATACCATTCATGCCACTGGCGATAGTCGTAATGCGGCTCCCCATCGACGTGCACCACCTGCACGATGGGAATCCCATAGTTCAAAGCGAAAGCAAAATCACGCTCGTCATGGCCGGGCACGCCCATGACGGCGCCGTCACCGTAGCTCATGAGCACGTAATTGCCCACCCACACGTCCACAGCCTCGCCAGTCAGCGGATGGTGGACCACAAGCCCAGTGCGCACGCCCCGCTTTTCTTGGGTGGCCATTTCGGCTTCGGTCGTTCCACCGGCCTTGCATTGGGCAATGAAGGCCGCCACCTCGGGCTGCGTTTGCGCTGCGTGAGCCGCCAAAGGATGCTCGGGTGCCACGGCGCAGAAGGTGACGCCCATGAGGGTGTCTGCCCGGGTGGTGAACACATACAGCCGTCCGTCTTGGACCTTTTTGCCTGCTGCATCGCAAATGTCGTGCGTGAACGCAAAGCGCACGCCCTCGCTGCGACCGATCCAGTTTTCCTGCATGAGCTTGACCCGCTCGGGCCAGCCAGGGAGGTGACGCTGCACGTGCTCCAGCAGCTCTTCGGCGTATTGGGTGATCTTGAGGTAGTACCCCGGAATCTCACGCTTTTCAACCAGAGCGCCCGAGCGCCATCCGCGCCCGTCGATGACCTGCTCGTTGGCCAGCACCGTCTGATCCACAGGGTCCCAGTTGACAACCTGCGTGCGTCGCTCGGCGATGCCCGCTTCCAGCATCTTTAAGAAAAGCCACTGGTTCCACCGGTAGTAGTCGGGCTGGCAGGTGGTGACCTCACGACTCCAATCAATGGCCAATCCCATCGACTTCATCTGGCCCTTCATGTGCGCAATGTTGTCGTAGGTCCACTTCGCGGGTGGCACCTTGTTTTTCATCGCGGCGTTTTCGGCCGGCAGACCAAAGGCGTCCCACCCCATGGGCATGAGCACGTTGTAGCCCTTCATCCGAAGATGGCGGGTCAACATGTCATTGATGGTGTAGTTGCGCACATGCCCCATGTGCAGCTTGCCGCTGGGGTAGGGCAGCATGGAGCAGGCGTAGAACTTGGGTCGGCTGGTGTCTTCAATGACCCGGTAAACATCGCGGGCTTGCCAGACCGCTTGAACCGCGGATTCGACTTCGGCAGGGACGTATTTCTCGTTCATGCTGCCGATTGTAGGAGCCTGGGTCAGCGGGGCGGGCTTTCAGTGACAAAGCCAATGCGCGACAAGCCGCCTTCTTGGATCCAACCAATCACCGTGGCCACCTCACCGTAGGGCACGCCGCGGTCGGCCCGAAGCTGCACCTCGGTGGCGGGGTTGGACTGCGCCGCTTGCCGGATCCGCGCGCGCAGGGCCTCTGGCGATATGGGGTCACTGGCCAGAAACAGGCGTCCTTGGTCGTCCATGGCCAGTGCCAATGTGGTGGGCGCAGATGACGGCGTGGCGCCAGTGGCTTGGGGCAGATCCAGCCGCAGGCTCGTGGCCATGAGGGGCGCAGCAATGATGAAGATCACCAGCAACACGAGCATGACATCGATGAGGGGCGTCATGTTGATGTCGCTCATGGGAGACGACCCGCTGGGGCGCTCAAATCGGCCAAACGACACTGCTCAATCCCCCTGCCCGGGATGCTCGAGCGCCAATTCCCGCAGGTCGTGTGCGAATCCCTCCAAGGCGACTTCGCACGCATTGACCCACTTGCCAAACAGGTTGTAGGCCAGCACGGCGGGAATGGCCACGGCCAACCCAGCGGCCGTCATGATCAGCGCCTCACCCACAGGCCCCGCCACCTTGTCCAGCGTGAAGTTGCCGGCCGAGCCGATCTCCATCAACGCATGGTAGATGCCCCATACCGTCCCAAACAGCCCCACAAAGGGCGCGGTACTGCCAATGGAGGCCAGCATCACTTGGCCGAACTGCAATGTCATCAAGCTGCTTTGCAAGGCCTCCCGCAGCCGTCTCGTGAGCTGAGACTGACGGTGGGACTGGCCCTCCAGCGTGTCATTCACGGGTCTGAGACGCGCAGCGTCCACCAAAGGCCACAAGATGCGTTCCCGGTCGAGGCCGGCCAGACGTTGCTCGGCCAGTGACCAGTCCGGGGCGGCCCAGAAGGCGGGGATGGCCCGATCCAGGTCTTGTCGAACCCGCCGAAGGACCAAGGTTTTCCACAAAATCACCACCCAGGCTGACACCGACATCAACAGCAGGACAAGGGTCACGGCCCGCCCAATGGCGTCGCTGCGTTGCAAGAACTCCGACAGACCGTCCATGACAGCGGGCTACCAGCCCAGTACCGCGTCCATGCCGAACAGCCCACGGTCACGGCCCGCCAAGAAGCGGGCCGCTTGCAAACTGCCTTGTGCGTAACCCGCCCGGCTGCTGCTGCGGTGGGTGATTTCAATGCGTTCACCCGTTCCCGCAAAGAGCACCGTGTGGTCACCCACGATGTCTCCGCCCCGGATGGCAGAAAACCCGATGCTGCCCGGCACCCGCTCTCCGGTCACCCCTTCGCGAGCGAAGACGGCGCAATCGGCCAATTGACGTCCTGTGGCCGCCGCGAGCACCTCGCCCATCTTCAAGGCGGTTCCACTGGGCGCGTCAATCTTGTGTTTGTGATGGGCTTCAATGACTTCCATGTCGTAGCCTTGTGACAAGGCGCGCGCCGCCACATCCAACAGCTTCAAAACCACGTTCACGCCCACGCTCATATTGGGCGCCATGACGATGGCCATGTGTTGAGCGTGCTCGGCGATCTTGGCTTTTTCGGCCTCGCTGAAGCCCGTGGTGCCGATCACCATCTTCACGCCCAGCCGTTGACAGGCTTGGAGGTGCTGCAAGGTGCCTTCGGGCCGGGTGAAGTCGATCAACACGTCGCAGGCCGCCAGCGCCACATCCAAGTCAGCGCAGACTTTCACCCCAGAGTCCCGACCCAAGAAGGCTGCGGCATCCTCACCGATGGCAGGGCTGGTGGCCACATCCAGGGCGCCCGCGAGGCTCAAATCTTCGCTCGCCAGCACAAGGGCGCGGGGCTCGAACTTGCCTTTCGCAGGAGCAATGGCGGCCACGAACTGGTCTTCATCGGGAAGGTCCGACGGTGCGTCCAGTTTCTTCAGCAGGTCACCCTGAAAATGAGCCACCACATGACGACGAATGGGCTCACTGCCCGGGCGTCGCAAGGTGAACATGTAGTCCCAACGGTCGCCATGAAAGGCATCGCTGAGCATGGGCGAGCCCAAAATTTCGCGCACTTGCGCGCGGGTCATGCCTGGGCGAACCTGGGCGATTTGTTCTCGCGTGACGGCATTGCCCTGGACGATGTCGATCCTGTAGGGCGTGATCAAGCCCAGGAAGGCCTGTCCGGGGGCTGAAGGCACGGCGCAGCCGCTGCACAGGGCCACAAGGGCTGCGCTCAGCGACACGATCAGGGGCCTGCGCCCCCCAAGGCGGGAGCGGCGGTGCATTCTGATTTCTGGGTTCATCGATATCATCGGCAGATTTTAGCGGTCCCGCCACGCCCCCCACAGCCCCCATGAGTCGAGCAGAAGATCTCAAGAGCAGCGGCCTGAAGGCCACCTTGCCTCGCCTGAAAATCTTGGAGGTGTTTGAGCGTGCGCCTCAACGCCACATGACGGCGGAGGATGTCTACAAGACCCTTTTGACCGAAGGGTCGGATATCGGATTGGCCACGGTCTACCGGGTGCTCATGCAGTTTGAACAGGCGGGGCTCCTGAGGCGCAGCAATTTCGATTCCGGCAAGGCCATCTTCGAGATCAACGAAGGCCAACACCACGATCACCTGGTGTGCTTGAGTTGTGGCCGAGTGGAGGAGTTTTTTGACGCTGCCATTGAGCGCCGCCAGCGCGAAGTGGCCATGGCCAGGGGCTTTGAGTTGCAAGAGCACTCGTTGGCCTTGTACGCCCGGTGCACTCGCTCCGGGTGCCCGCACCGCACCCGCTGATCAGCCCTGCTGGTCAGCGTTCAGCGCACGTTGGTGTCGCTGGACAAATTCCCGGTAAGTGTCAATGCCGCGAAGTTGCAAGATGGTGTTTCTCACGGCGGCTTCCACCAGCACGGCCAAGTTGCGCCCTGCATCCACTGCAATCACCACCTTGCGTACGGGGATGTGCATGATTTCTTCGTGCAGCGGCTCGGTGGGGATGCGCTCAAAGTCACGGTCCAGGATTTCCTTGCGCACCAAATGCACGATCAGCTTCAGCCGCATCTTGCGACGCACCGCGGTTTCGCCAAAGATGGCCTTGATGTCAAGCAGACCAATGCCGCGAACTTCCAGCAAGTTCATCAGCAGCTCCGGGCATCGACCCTCGATGGCTGTCTGAGAAATCCGGTAGAGGTCTACCGCGTCGTCAGCCACCAAGCCATGGCCGCGCGATACCAACTCCAAACCCAACTCGCTTTTGCCAAGTCCAGACTCGCCCGTGATCAACACGCCCAAGCCCAAGATGTCCATCAGCACCCCATGGCGCGTGATGCGGTCGGCAAACAAGTGGCTCAAGTATTCGCGCACCACGTCAATCACGTGTCCAGCAGACTCCCCTGTGACGAACAGTGGAATGTCGGCCCGGTCGCACATGGCAGACAAGCGATCGGGCGGCGTTTCGCCGTCGGCCACGATGATGACCGGAGGCTCCAGCGTGATGATTCGGGCAATGCGCCGCTCCATGTCCTCGGGGGCGGAGGCCAAGAGGTAAGCCACCTCGCGTCGCCCCACAATCTGCACCCGATAAGGGTGGATGTAATTGAGGTAGCCGATCAAGTCGGCCGCGGAGTGCGCATCGCGAACGGCCGCATCGTCAAATCGGCGCTCCGGATGGGCGCGGCCCGCAGCCCATTGCCAATGCAGCGCCTCACGGTGCGCCTCAAAGAGGGCTTCGGCGCTGATGGAGGTGGGTTTCATGGGCCGCTGGGCGTGGGCCTCAGGCCACCGACTGCAGCGGTTGCCAGTCGGTGATCAGCCGATGCAGCGTGGTGGGATCAGGCTCTGATTTCAGTCGCTCTCGAAGCGCGCGATCTGACAGCATCTCGGCAATCTCCGACAGGATTTCCAAATGGCGCTGCGTCGCAGCCTCGGGCACCAACAAGAAGATTAACAGGCTGACCGGTTCCTCGTCGGGCGCTTCAAAGGCAATTGCGTTTTGAAGTCGCAAGACGGCGGCCAGCGGATTTTTCAGTCCCTTGATCCGGCCATGCGGAATGGCCACGCCATGACCCAAGCCGGTGGATGCCAGGCGTTCGCGGGCAAACAGGCTGTCGGAGACGACCCCGCGGGCCACGGCCTGCTCGTTCTCGAACAGCAAGCCCGCTTGCTCAAACGCGCGCTTCTTGCTCGTGGCATCGACGTCCACCAAGACTTGATTGACAGGAAGAATGGAGGCGAGGCGGTTCATGGAAAAGCCTGGGTCAAGCCCAAGGAGGTACCCGCAGACTGACGGATTATAGAAAGCTCGGCCGCGGCCAACGCAAGGGGCAAGCGGCTTACATCTCGGCGCGTTTGGCCGACGCGTGGTGGTGTTCTTGCACCTTGTCTTTGTGTTTGACCACCTGGCGGTCCAACTTGTCCATGAGCTGGTCTATGGCCGCATACAGATCTTCGTGGGCCTGCTCCACAAAAATGTCGCGCCCTTTGACTCGCAGGGTCGCCTCAGCCCGCTGGCGTCGGTCTTTCTCCCGCGGGTTGTCCACGGTCAGCAGCACGCTGACATCGACCACTTGGTCAAAGTGTCGGGTCACGCGGTCCAGCTTGGTGACCACGTATTCGCGAAGTGCGGGCGTCACCTCGAGGTGGTGACCACTGATGGTGAGGTTCATGAACTCTCCTGTGACGACAACAGTGTGCTCCCGTTTGAGCGCACAGGCAAGGGCTCAGCGTTGCCCAAAATTCGGGTCGATCCGCACGCGTGCAGCTGCCCAAAAAGAAGGCAAGGTGGCCAGACAGCCCCAAATGAAGAAGTTCTGATACCCCAGCTGGGTTTGGATCCAGCCGGCAGCCATGCCAGGCAACATCATCCCAAGGGCCATGAAGCCGGTGCACAGGGCGTAATGGGCGGTCTTGTGCGGGTTGTCGCGCGCCTCGGCCACCATCAGCATAAACACCAGGTACGCGGCAAATCCAAAGCCGTAGCCGAATTGCTCTACCGCCAGG
The DNA here is from genome assembly GCA_009923895.1 of Betaproteobacteria bacterium. GTDB lineage: Bacteria > Pseudomonadota > Gammaproteobacteria > Burkholderiales > Burkholderiaceae_C > Rubrivivax. Next base: position 6,594 of record RFSP01000098.1, read on the forward strand.
CCCAGACTGATCACCATCAGGTCCTGGGGTTGCCACACCGCCATGGCCACGAAGACCCCGTTGGGAAGGTGCATGCACACCATCAGGGGCCAAAACACCCGCTTGAGGCCCCATCGCGAAATGACCCAGCCTCCCGTCAATCCGCCCACCGTCAAGGCCGCCACGCCCACGGTGCCATAAGCGATGCCCACGTCCTGGGTTTGCAATCCCAGCCCCCCGGCCGACGGAGCATCCAGCAAAAACGGGGTCACGAGTTTGAGCAATTGCGCCTCAGCAAACCGATACAGCAGCAAAAAGGCCAGGATCCGGCCGATGTCGGGTTGGCGGAAAAACGAGGCGATGACCGTTACAAAATCGCTCCACCCCTGGCCACCCCCACCAGCGCGAGCCGCCGTGGGCCCGTCTTGCGCCGGCCGGGGCAAGGCCCAGGCATGAAAGGCCGCGGTAGCGCCAAAACCGACCGCCAAGCCCGCAAACACCCAAGAC
>RFSP01000099.1 GCA_009923895.1 Betaproteobacteria bacterium
CGCTACATCGTGCCCGTGGCCGCGGGAGGCGGCAGTGATTTGGTGGGCCGCACGGTCACCGAGCGGTGGGGCAAGGTGTTGGGGCAAAGTTTTGTGGTGGACAACATCGGAGGCGGTGGGGGAGCCATCGCCTGCCAGGCAACCGCCAAGTCGGCGCCCGACGGCTACACCCTGATGCAGGGCTACGTGGCCACGCACGGCACCAGCCCGGCCACCCGCAGCAAATTGCCCTATGACCCGCTAAAAGATTTCACGCCGGTGGGCATGATTGGGGCGACGCCCAATGTGCTGGTCGTGCCTGCCAGCCTGCCGGTGAACACGCTCAAAGACTTCATTGCCTGGGCCAAGGCCAACCCAGGTCAGGCCAGCTACGGGTCGTCCGGTCAGGGGTCACTGACGCACTTGACGATGGAGCTGTTCAAACAAGCCTCGGGCACCTTTGCGGTCCACATTCCTTACCGGGGCATTGCGCCCGCATTTACCGACTTGTTGGCGGGACAAACCCAGGCCATGTTCCCGGGCCTGGCCGCGGCTTTGCCCCACATTCGCTCCGGCCGTGCACGCCCTCTGGCGGTGACCGGTACCGCTCGACATCCTGCCCTCAAGGAAGTGCCCACCCTGATCGAAGCAGGATTCAAAGGATTCGACGCCGTGCAGTGGTACGGGGTGGTGGGCCCTTCCGGCATGCCACCCGCTGTGGTCAAGCACCTCAATGAGACCCTCGCCACCGTGTTACAGGGCCCTGACCTGCGCGAGAAATTGTCCGCCGAAGCTCTGGAGCCGGCGGTCATGACCCCCGAACAATTTGCACAATACATCCGTGCCGACATTGCCCGCTGGACCCGTGTGGCCCGCGAGCGGCACATTGACCTGGACGCCTAATCACCATGGCACGCAACACCACCGTTCAAGCCGACCTTCATGCCCCTCCCATCACCCGCACCCTCGCGGAGTTTGTGGCCCAACACCCCTCGCGCGGATGGAGTGACGCCGTCGACCATGAGGCGCACCGCACCTTCCTGAATTGGTTGGGCTGCGCCGTGGGCGCGGCACACCATGAGTCCACGCAAGCGGCCTTGGCAGCCGTGCAGATGCTGCAACCTGCACCCCAGGCCACCGTGCTGGGACGCAAGGAACGGGTGGACATGGCCAGCGCGGCCCTGGTCAATGGCATCGCCTCGCACACCTTCGATTTTGATGACACGCACCTCAAGACCATCATCCATCCAGCCGGGCCCGTGGCCTCTGCGCTCTTGCCCCTGGCGGAGGTGACCGGGGCCAGCGGTCGGCAGCTCATCGACGCCCTGGTGCTGGGCATTGATGTGTCGTGTCGCGTGGGCAATGTCATCTATCCTGACCATTACGACCGGGGTTGGCACATCACGGGGTCCACCGGCATGCTGGGGGCGGCTGCAGGATGTGCGCGATTGTTGGGCCTCAATGCCGACCAAACCGCCATGGCGCTGGGCATTGCAGCATCGCAACCGGTGGGGTTGCGCGAACAGTTTGGCACCATGAGCAAGCCCCTGCATCCGGGGGCGGCGGCCAGAACGGGCTTGATGGCGGCCCTCATGGCGCAAAAGGGCTTCACGGCCAGCCCTCGCGCGCTGGAGGCGCCGAGAGGGCTGTTGCAAGTGTTCTCCCCCAAGTTGGCTTGGCACGAAGCCACCGACGATCTCGGCAAGCGGTTTGAGATCAGCTTCAACACCTACAAACCCTTTGCTTGCGGCATCGTGGTGCACCCTGGCATCGATGCCTGCGTGCAGCTGCGCGAACAAGGGATACGCCCAGAAGACGTCGAGCGCATTGAGCTCAAAGTGCATTCATTGGTGCTCGAGCTGTGTGGCAAGAAGGAGCCGGCCGACGGCTTGGCGGCCAAGTTCAGCATTTACCATGCTTGTGCCGTGGGACTCATTTATGGTCGTGCCGCCGAGGGTGAGTTCAGCGACGAGGTGGTGACCAGCGAGGCCGTGGTGGCCTTGCGCCGAAAAGTGGTGGCCGAAGTCGACGAGCGCATCAACGAAGAGTCGGCCGATGTCACTGCAGTCCTTCGGGATGGTCGACGGATTCACCTCTTCATTGAACACGCCATCGGCTCGACGCAAAAACCCATGAGCGATCAGGCTCTGGAAGCCAAGTTCCATGGGCAGGCCGATCCGGTCTTGGGGGCCGCCCATGCCACGGAGCTGTTGGCATGCGCTTGGTCTGTGGCCCAAGCCCCCGACGTGCGCCGCTTGGTGGGCTGTGCAGTGGCCAGTGCACAGGCCTGAGACCCCAGAACCTACGCGATTGCGTCAGACCTTCACCCATCGACCTGCGACAATTCAAGCCATGAGCCAAAACATTTTGCAATCCCTGCCCGTCGGCGAACGCGTCGGCATCGCTTTTTCTGGGGGTCTTGACACCTCGGCTGCGGTGCATTGGATGCGCGCCAAAGGCGCCATTCCTTGCGCTTACACCGCCAACCTGGGCCAGCCCGACGAGAGCGACTATGAGGAGATCCCCCGCAAGGCCAAAGCCTACGGCGCCGATATTGCTCGCCTGGTCGACTGCCGCGCGCAGCTGGTGGCCGAGGGCATTGCCGCCATCCAGTGCGGTGCCTTCCACATCACCACCGGTGGCGCCACCTACTTCAACACCACGCCGCTCGGCCGCGCCGTCACCGGCACCGCCTTGGTGGTGGCCATGCGTGAAGACGGCGTCAACATCTGGGGCGATGGCAGCACCTACAAGGGCAATGACATCGAACGCTTCTTCCGCTACGGCTTGCTGGCCAACCCCGCCCTGCGCATCTACAAGCCCTGGCTTGACCAGCGCTTCATTGACGAGCTGGGCGGCCGCAAGGAGATGAGCGAGTACCTCATTGCCAACGGCTTTGACTACAAGATGAGCGTGGAAAAAGCCTACTCCACCGATTCCAACATGCTTGGTGCCACCCACGAGGCCAAGGATCTGGAGTTTCTCAACAAAGGGCTGACCATCGTCAATCCCATCATGGGTGTGGCGTTCTGGCGAGACGATGTGGCTGTCAAGGCCGAGACCGTCAGCGTGCGCTTTGAAGAAGGCCACCCCGTGGCCCTCAACGGCCGCACCTTTGCCGATGCCGTGGCCCTGTTTGAAGAGGCCAACCGCATTGGGGGGCGTCATGGTCTGGGCATGTGCGACCAGATTGAAAACCGCATCATCGAAGCCAAGAGCCGCGGCATTTACGAAGCCCCGGGCATGGCCTTGCTGCACATCGCTTACGAGCGCTTGGTGACGGGCATCCACAACGAAGACACCATTGAGCAGTACCGCACCAATGGTCGACGTCTGGGCAAGCTGCTGTACCACGGCCGCTGGTTTGACCCGCAAAGCCTCATGCTGCGCGAAACCGCCCAGCGTTGGGTGGCCCGTGCTGTCACAGGCGAGGTCACCTTGGAGCTGCGCCGCGGCAATGATTGGTCCATCGTCGACACCGTCAGCCCCAACCTCACCTACCACCCTGAGCGTCTGACCATGGAAAAAGGCGAGGGCGCTTTCACGCCCGCCGACCGCATTGGTCAACTCACCATGCGCACGCTCGACATTCAAGACACGCGCGACAAGCTCGGCATTTACACGCAGACCGGTCTGCTGGGCTCCAGCAGTGACGGTGCTATTCCATTGCTCAGCCGTGACGACGGTTGATGGTGTGTGATTGACATCAGGTGGTGACCATGAACGCAAACCCTTTGCTCGTTGAAGCGCTGCGTGGCGGCATCGTGGAGTCCTTGCACCGGGGAGCGGTGGCCATTGTGGACGCTGACGGTGCGGTGCACACAGCGCTGGGTGACATCGACCGGCCCATCTTTCCGCGTTCTGCCGTCAAGGTGCTGCAGGCGCTTCCGCTGGTGGCCAGCGGGGCCGAAACCGCCATGTCCATGCTCGCCAAGGCGGGCGTGGACTTTCAGTCTCTCGAGTGCGGCACGCAGTGGCCGTCGTATGACGGTGCCACCAAAGCGCTGGCCGCAGCACACCGCCAGCCCAATGGGTTGAACAACAACTGCTCGGGCAAACACTCGGGCTTTGTGTGCGTGGGCTGCATGATGGCGCAAGGGCGCGATGTGGCGGCTTTTGTCAAAGGCTATGTCCAGCCTGACCACCCCGTGATGCGCGAAGTCACCGCATCATTGCAAGCGGCCACGGGCTTCGACCTGTCGCGTGCAGCGCGCGGCACCGACGGTTGTTCCATTCCCACCTATGCCATTCCCCTGCGCCATCTTGCGCATGCCTTTGCGCGCGTGGCCACCGGCGTGGGCCTCAGCAGCTCCCACGCCAGCGCCGCCAAACGCTTGCGCCAGGCGGTGGCCAAAGCCCCGTTCATGGTGGCCGGCACCGGCCGCATGGACACGCGTGTCATGGAGCGCTTTGGCGAGCGCGTGTTTTGCAAAGTGGGTGCCGAGGGTGTCTATTGCGCGGCATTGCCCGACTTGGGCTTGGGTGTGGCAATCAAAATGGACGACGGCAACAACGCACGCGCCTGTGAGGTGGCCTTTGCCGCTGTGCTGGAGCGTTTGCTGCCGCTCAGCGCCGAAGACGGCACGTTTTTGCGCAGCTTCAGCGATGCCACGCTCAAAAACTGGAACGGCATCGAGGTGGGCCGGTTGAGAGCGGCGGCGTCACTCAGGGCTTGAAAGCAGACATCTCATCTCCCACTCCCCGCCTGCTGGGCGTGGACTTCACCAGCGCCCCCTCGCGCAAGAAGCCCATCACCGTGGCGCATGGGCGTTTGCAAGGTTCGGTGGTGCGTCTGGAGGGCATGGAGGAGCTGCCCACGGTCGAGGGCTTTGAATCTTTGCTGCGGCAAGCGGGCCCATGGCTCGGGGGCTTTGACTTCCCTTTTGGTTTGCCCCGAGCTTTTGTCGAGTCCCAACAATTGGGCCAGGATGCAGACACCGTCATTGCCGAGGTGCACCGACGTTGCCCACAGCGCATGGCATTTCGAGCCCTGGTGGACGCGTGGGGACAGGGTCGGCCGGCGGGGCAACGGCTGATCCACCGCGTGGCCGACCAGGCCATGGCCGGCATCAGTTCAACCAGCCCATTGCAAACGCGCTATGTGCCCGTGGGCTTCATGTACTACGAGGGGTTCTCACGCCTGGTGAAGGCCCATGTGACGGCCCCAGCGCTGCGACAAGGCGACCCGCAACGTGTGGCGCTAGAAGCCTACCCGGGCTTGTTGGCGCACGAACTCATTGGCCACCGGTCATACAAAAACCATGAAGGCCCCGACCGATTGTTGGCCCGCAAAGACATGGTCGATGCATTAGAGCAGGGGCGCACGCGCTTGCAATTGCGCTTGAAGCTCACACACGCCCAGCGCGACGCTTTGGTGGACGACGCCAGCGGCGATCGCCTGGACGCAGCCCTGTGTTTGGTGCAGGCGGCTTGGGCAGCGACGCAGCCCAGACATGGGCTTCCTGAGAGCGTCGACCCCGTCGAGGGTTGGATACTGACGGCTTAAGAACCGTCTCTTCAGGAGTGTGTCTCGCTGCGCGCGTGAGCAAGCCCACAACCCCTGCCACCTTGCACAATGAGCGCTGTGTCACGTTCTGCCCCAACCTCTGCCCCCTGCACCGCTGAGCGCTGGTTTGAAGCGCAAGGCTGGCAGCCCTTTGACTTTCAGCGCGAGGTCTGGGCTGCGATGCAGGCCGGTCACAGTGGTTTGCTGCATGCAACCACCGGCAGCGGCAAGACCTACGCCGTCTGGATGGGCGCATTGGCTCGACACAGTGCGCACGCAAAACCTGTCAACGGATTACAAGTTTTGTGGATCACCCCCATGCGGGCCCTGGCGGCCGACACCGCCCGCGCGTTGGAACTTCCATTGGCCAACTGTGCCCCTGGCTGGCGTGTGGGGCTGCGCACGGGGGACACTTCCAGCAGCGAGCGCACCCGACAAGACCGTCGCCCGCCGCAAGCGCTGGTGACCACGCCTGAAACCTTGAGCCTCTTGCTCACCCGCGAGCGCGCGCAGGAAGACCTGCGACAGGTGCACACCGTGGTGGTAGACGAATGGCATGAACTGCTGGGCACCAAGCGCGGCGTGCAAGTGCAGCTCGCGCTGGCCCGCCTGCGTCGCTGGAACCCCAACCTGGTGGTGTGGGGCCTGTCGGCCACCTTGGGCGATGTGCAAGGGGCCATGACCACACTGGTGGGCGAACATCCCCAGCCTCGTCCTCCTTGTTTGGTGCGTGGCAAGGTCGACAAGACCCTGATCATTGACACATTGCTGCCCAAAGACCCGGGCCGCTTCAGCTGGGGCGGACATTTGGGTGCCCAGATGCAGACCCCCGTGGTCGAAGAACTGGCCCAGGCGTCCACGGCCATCGTGTTCACCAACGTCCGCTCCCAGGCGGAGATCTGGTATCAGCTGCTGCTGGAGCAGCGGCCTGACTGGGCCGGGTGGGTGGCCTTGCACCATGGGTCTTTGGACAAGAGCGTGCGCGAATGGGTGGAGTCGGGCCTCAAGGCCGGACAACTCAAGGCGGTGGTGGCCACCTCGTCTCTCGATTTGGGCGTGGACTTCTTGCCGGTGGAGCGGGTGCTGCAAATTGGCAGCGCCAAAGGTGTGGCCCGGCTGTTGCAAAGAGCCGGTCGCAGCGGACACGCCCCCGGTCGGCCCAGCCGCATCACCCTGGTGCCCACCCACACGCTGGAGCTGGTCGAAGCGGCCGCCGTGCGTCGAGCGGCCGTTGCAGGACGTTTGGAATCGCGCGTCAGTCCGGACAAGCCTTTGGATGTGCTGGTGCAGCACATGGTCACGGTCGCGCTGGGGGGCGGCTTTGAGGCCAATGCGCTGTTTGAGGAGGTGCGCTCAACGCGAGCCTATGCGACCTTGACCCGTGATGAGTTCGACTGGGCCTTGGCCTTTTGTGAGCGGGGCGGTGACAGCCTGGGCGCTTATCCCGACTACCACCGCATCCGCCAAGTGGACGGGGTGTACCGCGTCGTGGACCGCGGGATCGCCCACCGCCACCGATTGCAAGTGGGCACCATCGTCAGCGATGCCTCGCTGCAGGTCAAATGGTTGTCGGGAGGCACACTGGGCACGGTGG
>RFSP01000100.1 GCA_009923895.1 Betaproteobacteria bacterium
GGCCTCGTCGATGGTGCCGACCATGTAGAAGGCCTGCTCGGGCAAGCTGTCGCACTCGCCATTGACGATCATCTTGAAGCCACGGATGGTTTCCTTCAAAGGCACGTACTTGCCAGGGGTGCCCGTAAACACCTCGGCCACGTGGAAGGGCTGCGACAAGAAGCGCTGGATCTTGCGCGCACGCGCCACGGCCAGCTTGTCTTCGGGCGACAACTCGTCCATGCCCAAAATCGCAATGATGTCGCGCAGCTCTTTGTAGCGCTGCAGCGTGGCTTGCACCGCGCGGGTGGTGGAGTAGTGCTCCTCGCCCACCACGTTGGGGTCGATCTGGCGGCTCGTGGAGTCCAAAGGATCCACCGCAGGATAGATACCCAGCGCAGCGATGTCACGCGACAACACCACGGTGGCGTCCAAGTGCGCAAAGGTGGTGGCCGGCGACGGATCGGTCAAGTCATCGGCCGGCACGTACACGGCCTGAATCGAGGTGATGGAGCCCACCTTGGTGGAGGTGATGCGCTCTTGCAAGCGGCCCATTTCTTCGGCCAGCGTCGGCTGATAACCCACGGCCGAAGGCATACGACCCAACAGCGCGGACACTTCCGTACCGGCCAGGGTGTAGCGGTAGATGTTGTCCACAAAGAACAGCACGTCACGGCCTTCGTCACGGAAGGACTCGGCAATGGTCAGCCCGGTCAAGGCCACGCGCAAGCGGTTGCCCGGCGGCTCGTTCATCTGGCCGTAGACCATGGACACTTTGGACTGGCTCAGGTCTTCTTGCACGACGACCTTGGAGTCCGACATCTCGTGATAGAAGTCGTTGCCCTCGCGAGTGCGCTCACCCACACCGGCAAACACCGACAGACCCGAGTGGGCCTTGGCGATGTTGTTGATGAGTTCCATCATGTTCACGGTCTTGCCCACGCCAGCGCCGCCGAACAGACCCACCTTGCCGCCCTTGGCGAACGGGCAGATCAGGTCGATCACCTTGATGCCGGTTTCGAGCAGCTCTTGCGAGGGGCTCAACTCGTCATAGGCCGGCGCCTTGCGGTGGATGGATGCCGTCAGCTCGGTGCTGACCGGGCCGCGCTCGTCAATGGGGTTGCCCAGCACGTCCATGATGCGGCCCAGGGTGGCCTTGCCCACCGGCACCGTGATCGGATTGCCGGTGTTGGTCACCATGAGGCCACGACGCAGGCCGTCAGAAGAGCCCAGCGCAATGGTTCGCACCACGCCGTCGCCGAGCTGTTGCTGAACCTCAAGGGTCAGCGCAGAACCTTCGAGCTTGAGCGCGTCATACACGCGCGGCATCCGGTCACGGGGAAATTCGACGTCGACGACGGCGCCGATGCACTGGACGATCTTGCCTTGGGTTTGGGTGTTGGACATCTTCGTTCCTTCAAACAGATTCTGGTGTCGGTCTGGGCGTGGGGCGGACATCAGCCACTGATGGCTGCCGCACCTCCCACAATCTCCGAGAGTTCTTTGGTGATGGCCGCTTGACGCGTCTTGTTGTAGACGAGTTTCAGCTCGTTGATCAGGTTGCCGGCGTTGTCGGTGGCGGCCTTCATGGCCACCATGCGAGCACTTTGCTCGGAGGCCATGTTCTCGGCCACCGCCTGGTAGACCAGCGCTTCGATGTAGCGCTTGAGCAATTCGTCGATGACCGTGGGCGCGTCGGGCTCGTAGAGGTAGTCCCAGCCGTACTGGGCTTTTTCTGCGGCGGTTTGTTCCAAGCGATCGGCGCTCAGCGGCAGCAGTTGCTCCACCACGGGCTCTTGCTTCATCGTGTTGATGAACTTGGTGTAGCAAATGTAGACCGCATCAATTTCACCAGCCACAAACGCATCCAGCAGCACCTTGACGGGACCGATGAGCTTTTCAAGCTGCGGCGCATCGCCCAGCTGAATGGCGTGAGCGATGACCGGAGCGCCAATGCGGTTGAGGAATCCAAAGCCCTTGTTGCCCACCGCCACGGCCTTGATGGACTGACCCGCGTTTTGCGCGTCGCGCAAACGCTGGGTGACAGCGCGCAGGATGTTGGTGTTGAGGCCTCCGCACAGGCCTTTGTCGGTGGTCACCACCACGTATCCCGCAGACTGGACCTGGCCGGCCACGCGCATGAACGGCGAGCGGTATTCCGGGTTGGCCTGCGAGAGGTGGGCCGCAATGTTACGCACCTTGTCACTGTAGGGCCGGGCATGGCGCATGCGCTCCTGCGCCTTGCGCATCTTGGAGGCCGCGACCATTTCCATGGCCTTGGTGATCTTTTTGGTGTTTTCAACCGACTTGATCTTGGTGCGGATCTCTTTTCCGACGGCCATGAATCAGGTCTCCTTGAGTGTGTTGACGCGCAGATTCAGGCGAACGACTTCTTGAAAGCCACAATGGCCTTCTCGAGCTCGGCTTCGGCATCCTTGTCCATGGCCCGATCGTTATCGAGCTTGGCCAACAAAGCCGCATGGCTGGACTTGAGGTACTGGTGCAGACCGCTCTCAAAGGCCAACACCTTTTTCACGTCCACATCGTCCACGTGACCTTTGTTGACGGCGTACAAGGTCGCGGCCATCAGGCTGATGGGCAAGGGAGAGTACTGGGCCTGCTTGAGCAGCTCGGTCACGCGCGCGCCGCGATCCAGCTGCTTGCGGGTGGCCGCGTCCAGGTCAGACGCAAACTGGGCAAAGGCGGCCAACTCGCGGTACTGGGCCAAGTCGGTACGGATGCCACCGGACAGGCTCTTGATGAGCTTGGTCTGGGCTGCACCACCGACCCGCGACACCGAGATACCGGCGTTGATGGCGGGACGGATACCGGCGTTGAACAGGCTGGTTTCCAAGAAGATCTGACCGTCGGTGATGGAAATCACGTTCGTGGGCACGAAGGCCGACACGTCACCGGCTTGAGTCTCGATGACCGGCAATGCGGTGAGCGATCCGGTCTTGCCTTTGACCTCGCCCTTGGTGAAGGCTTCGACGTAGTCGGCGTTCACGCGGGCGGCGCGCTCAAGCAGGCGGCTGTGGAGATAGAACACATCGCCAGGGAAGGCCTCGCGACCGGGCGGGCGACGCAGCAGCAAAGACACCTGGCGGTAAGCCACGGCCTGCTTGGACAGGTCGTCATAGATGATCAGCGCGTCTTGCCCACGGTCGCGGAAGTATTCGCCCATGGTGCAGCCCGAGTAGGCCGACACATACTGCATGGCCGCCGACTCAGAGGCCGAGGCGGCCACGACGATGGTGTAGTCCATGGCGCCGTGTTGCTCGAGTGCGCGCACCACGTTTTTGATCGACGACGCCTTCTGGCCGATGGCGACGTAGATGCAGGTCATGTTCTGACCCTTTTGATTGATGATGGTGTCAATCGCCACCGCGGTCTTGCCGGTCTGGCGGTCGCCAATGATCAGCTCGCGCTGACCGCGGCCGATGGGCACCATGGAGTCGATGGACTTCAGACCGGTTTGCACAGGCTGGTCCACCGATTTACGGGCGATCACGCCAGGCGCGACTTTTTCGATCACGTCGGTCATCTTGGCGTTGATGGGGCCTTTGCCGTCAATGGGTTGCCCCAGGGCATTCACCACGCGGCCGATCAGCTCGGGGCCCACGGGGACTTCGAGAATGCGACCCGTGCACTTGACGGTGTCACCTTCAGAAATGTGCTCGTACTCGCCCAAGATCACCGCGCCCACCGAGTCGCGCTCGAGGTTCAGCGCCAGGCCATAAGTGGCTTGGCCGCTCTTGGTGGCGGGGAACTCGAGCATCTCGCCCTGCATCACATCGGACAAGCCGTGGATGCGGACGATGCCGTCGGTCACCGACACCACGGTGCCTTGGTTCTTGATATCAGTCGAGGCTTGCAGACCCTCGATGCGGGTCTTGATCAGCTCGGAAATTTCAGCGGGATTGAGTTGCATCTTGCTCTCCAGAGATTCAGCTTGAGGGGCTTCAAACCCGCCTCAGGCGGTCAGGGCAGCCTTCATTTGTTCGAGTCGGGCCTTGACCGAGGTGTCCAGCACTTCGTCACCCACCACCACGCGCACACCACCGATCAGTTCGGGGTGCACTTCCACCGTGGCGTTGAGCTTGCGGCCAAAGCGTTTTTCCAGGACGCCGACCACATCTTTGAGCGCTGCCGCTTCGATGGGGTAGGCACTTTCAATGCGCGCATCGGACACACCGCTTTGGGCATTGACCAGGGCCTGGAACTGCACGGCCATTTCGGGCAGCGCCGCCAAGCGGCCGTTGTCCAGCACGGCGTGAAGGAAGTTGGCCGCGTGGGCCGACAAAGGGGTCTTCAGCACCGCACTGACCACATCAAACACCTGTTGCGAGGTGGTCTTGGGGTGATCGGCAAATTGGCGAAGCGCGGCGTCCGATGCCACCGCCGCCAGGGCGTTGACTTCGGCAACCAGCGACGCGGCGTTGCCGGCGGCGGCCTTGAACAGGGCCTCGGCATAAGGCCGAGCAATGGTGGCGATTTCAGCCATGGCTTGTGGGCTCTTGGTTGGACGTGTCGCGTGGCGTGACGGGCAGGGGGATCAGAGTTCGGCCTTTAGGCGCGTCAGCAGCTCGGCATGCACGCCGGCATTGACTTCACGCCGCAGGATGGACTCTGCGCCTTTGACCGCCAGGGCCGCCACCTGCTCGCGCAGGGCCTCACGGGCCTTGACCGACTCTTGCTCGGCTTCAGCTCGTGCAGCCGCCACGATCTTGGCCGCCTCTTCGGACGCACGGCCCTTGGCGTCTTCGATCATCTGCTGGGCCAGGCGCTCTGCGTCTGCCAAGCGCTTGCCTGCGTCGTCGCGCGCCGCGGCCAGCTGTTGCTCGACACGCTGGTGCGCAGAAGCCAAATCGGCTTTGGCCTTGTCAGCCGCAGACAAACCTTCGGCAATCTTCTTTGCGCGCTCGTCCAGAGCCGCCGTGATGGGCGGCCAGACAAAACGCATCGTGAACCAGACCAGGATCGCAAACACGATCATCTGGACGATGAGGGTGGCGTTGATGCTCACTTCGGTGACCTCGTCATGGAGTTTCTAAGGCGACGCCCATTGGCGTCACCCGACGAAACGGCCGAGAAAGAAATCGACTGTCGAAACGACGGTCGAGTTACTTGCCGGCCACCGCGGCCAATTGGCCCAGAAACGGGTTGGCCGTGGCAAACCACAGGGCAATACCGGTGCCGATAATGAAAGCCGCGTCAATCAGACCGGCCAACAAGAACATCTTGGTTTGCAGTTCGCCCATGAGCTCAGGCTGGCGAGCCGCAGACTCCAGGTACTTGCTGCCCATGATGCCGATTCCGATACAGGCACCGATAGCGCCCAAACCGATGATCAAACCGGCGGCGAGGGCGACGAAACTGATGACTTGCATGTTGACTCCTGTGTGCAAGGGGTGAGAAAAAAGACGAAAAAATGTCCTGGAAAGACCGGGAACTCAGTGCGCGTCATGTGCTTGACCCACGTACACCAGGGTCAGCATCATGAACACAAAAGCTTGAAGCGTGATGATCAGAATGTGGAAGATGGCCCACACGCTGCCCGCGATCACGTGGCCAATGGCCAAACCGATGCCCGTGGCGGTGAGCGACCAAGCGCCTCCCATGAGGGCAATGAGCATGAAGATCAGTTCGCCCGCATACATATTGCCAAACAGTCGCATGCCGTGCGAGACCGTCTTGGCCACAAACTCGATGAGCTGCATGGCGAAGTTGATGGGATAGAGGAACCACTTGTCACCAAAGGGGGCGGAAAAAAGCTCGTGAATCCAGCCACCCACACCCTTGATCTTGACGTTGTAGACCAAGCACACCAACAGCACCGACAGCGACAGGCCCATGGTGACCGACAGGTCGGCCGTGGGCACGACCCGCTGGTATTCGACGCCCATGCTGTGGGCCACCCAAGGCAGCAAGTCCACCGGCAACAAATCCATGGCGTTCATGAGGAAGATCCACACAAACACGGTCAAGGCCAAAGGCGCCACCAGTTTGCGGCTTTGCGCGTTGTGCACGATGCCCTTGGCCTGGGTGTCAACCATCTCCACCAACAATTCCACCGCGGCCTGGAAACGGCCAGGCACGCCCGAGGTGGCCTTGGCAGCAGCGCGATACAACAAGAAGCACCCCACCACACCCAGCACGATGGCATAGATGATGGAGTCGATGTTGAACACCGAGAAGTCAACCACTCCATGCTGATGCTGGTTTTGCAGATGATGGAGGTGGTGGACGATGTACTCGCCGGCGGTTGGACCCTGACCTTGTGCTGCAGACATTTTGTTGAAAAGCCCGTCTCGAATTCGTTCTTCAACGCCCGCGCCAAAGCAGCGCGAACCAGTACACCTTGAGGCACACCACCAAAGCGGCCAGCAACGCCAACCAACTCAGGGACTGCACCAGTTGCGGGGCCAGCATGAGCATGACCACCGAAACCGCAATTTTCAGCATTTCCCACAACATGAAGCTGACAGCACTGTTGCCAGGCGACATGCTGGAGAACCGGCTGGTCATGCCTCGCGCCATGAGCGCTGCAGGCACCACCGCGACCGCCGCCCCATACAAGGCAGACAGGCCCACCGGACGCTCCCCCGTGATGGCCCACGCCAGCGCAGCCACCACCACACCGGCGACTGCTTGCACCCCCACCACACGCCACGGAGAGGCGGCGGCGATGCGGCTGCGCAGGGCCAATGCGTCCTCCCGGCTCAGCGGCTTGAAAGCCGCATTGCGCTCCTCTGACTCGTCATCTGCCCAGGGGTCTGATCGGACTGTCCGCTCGGACATGGGAAGCTCCGTGAAAGAGGCGTCGGAAGGCAAACCGCGGGATTATACGGATAAATACGGGCAAACCCGAGGCCCTTCCAAAAACGCGCCACAATCGTCCTTATGAGCATGCGAACAACTTGGGGCGTCGTCCTGGCAGCAGGGGCGGTGTGGGCTGCACCGGCGGCTTCGGCGTCCCCTGCGTCGGTGGTCAAAACCGACCAAGTGCGCGCGGAGTTGATCGCCCACGCGCCTCAGGGCATCCAAGCCGGACAGCCTTTGTGGCTGGG